>DATHKV010000126.1:0-8378 GCA_035488895.1 Steroidobacteraceae bacterium | reverse complement strand
CGGCTGTTGGAGGGCTTCTCGCCCTCTGGAATCGAGGCGGCTTTCAATCTGATCAAGCGCCTAAGCCGCAACATGCGGAGCCGGTCCTAAGCATCTGTTTGGTGCGCGCCGCGCACGTGCGCGCGCTCATTTGGGACGCAGAATGTGGGCGGCACGCGAAGTCAACCTGCCCATCATCGACGGTGTGCTCGCGCTGCGCATGGTCGGATGGAAACTCTACGACAGCGGCTTCGTCAATCAGACCCGGGTTGGCGCCGGCGTCACCGGCATCACCAACATCGGAACTTCGACGGCGCCGAATTTCCAAACCGTGCCCGTGGCGGGCATCGGGTTCGTCAAGGGCGTCAATGATGACGATGTCGGCGGCGGACGGGCGATCCTGCGTTTCCATCCGAACGAGAATCTCACCATCGACGCCAACTACACCACGCAGACCGAAACGTCGGGTGGCTCATCGCGCTACACCCCGGCCGGAGTCGCGGCGTTTGCCGGCGGACCCATCCCCGCGATCCAGGGATGCGATCTGTGCAATACCGACGTCACGTTGAGTCCGTGGAGCGACAACATCAAGGTCTTCGGTCTGACGGTGGAATACAAAACAGGATTCGGTACGGTGACCGGCACCACCAATCAGTTCAACCGCACCACTAATTTCACCTTCGACTCGACGCCGGTTCTGGTGTCGTTCGATGTTCCTGTTCCCGCTGAGACCCTCGAGCCGCGCACGCGCAAGGTCAATTCCAGCGAACTGCGCTTTGCCAGCGACCTGAATTTCCCCGTCAACTTCGTGGCGGGCGTCTTTCGCGAGCATGAGACGCAGGATTTGGCCGTGCAAGTCATCACCACCGGCGGTAACGGTTTGGTGACCGGTCCTTTCAGCACCTCAACGGCCCAAGATGCATTGGATTTCCCGGGCGTGGGCAACACCTTCTTCGGCCGCACCGACCAGCGCAGCGACACGCAGTACGCGGGCTTCGGCGAAGCCACCTGGAAAATTACCGACGCGTGGACCGCGGTCGCGGGCGTGCGCTACTTTACTGAGACCTTGAATGGCGTGCAGACGCAGACCCATCCCTTCGGCGGCTTTCCCGGCGCGCCCAATCTGGTGCCGGTCAACGATCCGGAGCAGACCTTTAATAAGGTCACCTGGAAGATCAACAGCAGCTACAAGTTCAACGACGAACTCTTGGCGTACGGCACGATCTCAACCGGCTTTCGCAGCGGCGGTTTGAACGCGGTCAGCGAACCGTTCGAGCCCATTCCGGCGGCATACTCGCCGGACTCGCTCACCAACTACGAGTTGGGCGCCAAGGGCCGGCTATTCGGCGGCGCTTTCGATTATCAGGCCGACGTCTACTTCATCAAGTGGGACAATATTCAGGTCCAGGAAACCACTGCCGACGGCGCATTCGTTTATCTGGGCAACGCGGGTACCGCGCACGTCAAGGGCGTGGAGTTCGAGTTCACGGCGCATCCCCTCGAGTATCTGTCGGCCAGCTTTGCCGGCTCGTATCAGGATGCGTTTCTCACGGAAGGCGCCTCGGTCGCGCAATATGCGCTGAATCCAACCTTGGGCCGGACGGGCGATGCGATTCCCAACGTTCCCAAGTTCCAGTTCAACTTGGGACTCAACTATACCGCGCCCATTTCCGGCACATGGCAGGGGGTCGTTGCGGGTGATGTTACTTATCGCGGATCAGTGCAAGCGTACTTCGCGTCCAATCAGCAATTCAATCTTCCATTGGACTCCTATGCGCTTGTCAATCTGCGAGCCGGCGTGATCAACGGACCGTGGAGCGTCATGGCCTTTGCGCGAAATCTGACCGACAAGCGCGCGGAAGTGTCCGCGATCAATTCCTCGCAGGATCCCGATGCGCTCCTGACGGTGCGTCCGCGGACCATTGGCTTGACCGCTACGCGCAAATTCTAGCTTTTCAAGGAGGAGGCATGCGCCGGCTCGTCCACTGGCTCACCGTCGCAGTACTTTGCGCCGGCGGAGGATTGGCGCTTGCAGGGCAAAGCGGCCAAGGACCGCTTTGGGATTTCTACAGCGCTACGCTCCGCCACGCCAAGTACATCGACTTGACGCACGCCATCGCGCCCGGCGGCCCGCTTGGGGAAGGGTTTGTTGACTTCAGTGTGGGGCCGACGAAGGCGGGCGTTTCCATACCCGGCGTGATCGACAAGGGGGAACCCTTCAGCTACGAAAAGCACGGCGTGGCAATCACCGCCTATGAGCTGCCCATGGATCACATCGGCACGCAATTCGGCCCGCCGGCGCATGAAAACGATCACGGTGCGACCATCAGCGATATTCCGCCCACGGTGGCGCTGCGTCCTTTGGTGGTGATCAATGTCGCGCCGAAAGTCGCTCGAAATCCGGGCTACCAGGCCACGGTTGCCGATATCAAGGATTGGGAGCACCGGCACGGACCGATTCCCTCAGGATCAGTGGTGATGATTCGCTCGGACTGGTCGAAAAAGTGGAATGATCCAAAGCGGTTCACGGCGCAGCCGTTTCCTGGCGTAAGCTTGGGAGCACTCAAATATTTACACCTGGAGCGGCATATTTTGATGCACGGGCACGAACCCTTGGATACCGACAATACGGCGCCGGAATTCGTGGGCGAGAAATGGCTTCTGCAGCATAACTTCGCCCAGGCAGAGGGGGTTGCGAATCTCGATCAGGTTCCGGAAGCCGGCGCGCTCATCACGATTGGCTTCGCCAAGTTCGAGGGCGGCACGGGTGGCTTGGCGCGCTATATCGCCATCGCACCCGCGAATTGGCGGTTCGGCGTGACCATCGAGGATCAGCCGGGTGCGCCGCTGCCGACGCACGCTCATGAGCTGCGGCGAGGCGCCGATGGCGTGATGCGGGAAACGCCATGAGCGGCGCCAAATCAACGCCTCTCATCGCCAATCGCAAGGGCTACTACTACGAAGTCAAGGCGGGGAAACGCTATCTGTGGTGCGCCTGCGGACGCTCCAAGTCCCAGCCGTTTTGCGATGGATCCCACGCGGGAACCGAATTCCTGCCGGTTGCCTTCAAGGCTGAGCGCGACGAAGACGTCATTTTTTGCGGCTGCAAGCAAACCGGCACAGGTCCCTTCTGCGATGGGGCCCACAGCAACTTGCCCGGCGGTTATCTCACGGATGATCCCGACAGCGCTGAAAACCAAAAGATATCCTGGGCTGCATCGGGCGCGGGACCGATCGTACGGCTGGACGGTCAGTGCTATGTTTTTTCAACCGCCCGTGCGCCCCTGAACGCGCGCGGCGCGATGCGCTACTGCCAGGTCGTGACGCCGACGCTGGGCGCGTTGTTTCAATCGCAGTTCTACGCCGAGGTCGCGGCCGGTAGCTCGCCGGTGATCGCGGCCGACGGGCGTCATACCGTGCTGTTCGTGATCCAGGGCAACGGCGACATTGAGATTGGCGGTCGGCACTTCGCCGTGGAACCGCTGACCGGCATTTATGTGCGCCCTTCGGAAGCGTATCGCGTGCATAACAAGTCCGCGGCG
This sequence comes from Steroidobacteraceae bacterium, assembly GCA_035488895.1. GTDB lineage: Bacteria > Pseudomonadota > Gammaproteobacteria > Steroidobacterales > Steroidobacteraceae > Bog-1198. The sequence goes on along the minus strand of DATHKV010000126.1, from coordinate 4,857 downwards.
CCGCTCAAATTTTTCGTGTCGAACGGTCCCGGCAGCGAGAACTTCGTGCTGATTGACGGGATGCCGGCGACTTTCGAGTCGCAGTTTCCCGATCGGGTCGCCTCGATCGACCCCTCGCAGCGGCACAAAATGGCCGAGCGCTACTACCAGATGCTGGTCAACCGCGAGCATGGATCGACGGTGGTGACGCAATTCATCGGCAACATTCCGCTGTCCAAGGCCGAACCCCACCGGCACTTGTACGAAGAGGCGCTGATCTTTCTCAATGGCGAAGGCGTCGTCTGGACCGAGAGAACCAAGACCCCGGTGGTCGCCGGGGATGTGCTGTTCTTGCCGCGCAAGCAGCTGCATTCGGTTCAATGCACAACGCCGGGCGGATTTGATATCGTGGGAGTGATTTATCCGGGGGACAATCCCTCGATCAATTATTAGCTCATCGCGGCACACACGGAAAACCAAATGGCTACTCATTCGCAGACGCTTTCCACGCTCGTCGAGGGCATTCTTCGCGGCGGCATTCGCGTCGTCGATCTGACGGTGCCGCTGGAAGCCGCTACCCAAACGATTCGCCTGCCCGAGCAATTTGCCCCGTCAAAGCCCTTCGCGCTGGAGGAGATCTCGCGTTACGACTCGCGCGGTCCGGCATGGTATTGGAACAACATCAGCTGCGGCGAGCACACCGGCACGCATTTCGATGCGCCGATTCATTGGGTGACGGGCAAGGATTATCCGGACAATGCGACCCACAACATTCCCGTGGAGCGCTTCATCGGTCCCGCGTGCGTCATCGACGTCTCGCCCCAGGTGCGCAGCAGCGCCGACTTTCTGCTCACGCAAGGCCTCGTCGAACAATGGGAGGCCAAACACGGCCGCATCCCCAGCCGCGCCTGGGTGCTCATTCGCACTGACTGGTCGAAGCGCGCGGGCGATTCCTTTCTCAATTTCGCCGCCGACGGCTCCCACACGCCGGGCTTTCATCCGGAATGTGTGCCTTTCCTCGCGCGGGAACGCGATATTTTGGGCGTGGGAGTTGAGACGGTGGGTACTGACGCGGGTCAGGCGCACACCTTCAACCCGATGTTCCCCTGCCATACCATCATGCACGGCGCGAATCGCTTTGGCCTCGCGAGCCTGACCAACTTGGATCAGCTGCCGCCCACCGGCGCCGTGGTGATTGCGCCGCCGCTGAAAATCGTCAACGGCTCGGGTAGTCCGCTGCGGGTACTCGCGCTGGTACCCGTGTAGCGAAGAGCCGATTGGCGAAGGGTAACGCAATGGATGGCAACCCTTGAGACAGGCCGGACTACCACGTCAATTCTTCGCCGGCCTTGCCGCCGTTGCCCTATTGGCGATGGGCGCCGCACCGGCCGGTGCCGATGACCTGCCTACCCGCCAGATCTCCGTTGATGCCACTGTCGCGGTCGGCACGTTGCGCCCCTTGAGCGGCGTGCAGGCCGTGGACGCGGAGGGCAGGGCTTTCTATCGGTCTGCGCGTGTCGATCTGGTGCGTATCCCCGATCGGTCGGCGGCAGATATCGATGCCATCTTTCCCGACAAGAGTGCCGATGTCGAAAACCCGAAAAGCTACAACTTTGCGGCTGCCGATAAACTGATCGCGTCCATCAAGTCGGGTGGAGCAGAACCGCTGTTTCGTCTCGGCGGGAGTGTGGGCAGCGCACCGGACCCGCCGGCGGATCAGGAAAAGTGGGCGCAGATCGCCCGGCACATCGTGCTGCATTACAACGTCGGCTGGGCCAGGGGCTTTCGTTACGGCATTCGGTACTGGGAGGTCTGGAATGCGCCGGACTCCAAGGCTTTTTGGAGCGGCTCTGCGGAGGAGTATTACAGTCTGTACGAAAAAACGGCTCGCGCCATCGAATCGGCCGATCCGTCGGCGTTGGTGGGCGGGCCGGGGCTCGCCAAGCCTTTGATTGCCGGCGCGTACCGCGAAAAATTCATGGACTTCGTACGCATGAAGCGTCTGCCGCTGGATTTCTTTGCATGGCATTTCTATACCGTGGATTCGAACGATCCGTACCTGTTTGTCGCGATCGCCAGGCAACTTCGCGTCATTCTCGACGCGAAGGGGTTCGGCTCGACCAAAAATGTGCTGGACGAGTGGAACGCCGATCCCGGCGATGCGGATATGCCCAAGCAGGAGCGGGCGGCATTCGCCGCCAGCGCGCTGATTTACATGCTGGGCGGCCCCATTGATGCACAAACCTATCATGCGGGCGCGGCCATTCGCGACGGCGGCGTGTCAGGTGATTCGGCCGCAAATGCACTCAGCGCCTTTGGCGCACTGAAAGGCACTCCCATGCTGATTCGAACCACGGGCGGCGACGAGGCGGGATTGGCGTTGGCGGCGGGTCGATCCAAGGACAACCGTCTCTTTCAAATCCTCATCAGCAACTATCAAGTCGCGGCGAAGTTCCTGAAAGCGCGCGACAGTTGGGACACGACGCTGCCGGAACGCCGCACGCTGCAATATGGCGACAATGGCGGCTACGATGCCACGGTCACGCTGCCGGGTGCGGGGAAGTACCAGATGAAGCGCTACCGAATCGACGCTTCGGCGAACCTGGTGCTGCTCGACCAAAGCGTGCAGAACGGACCGAGCATTCGGATCCAGGCGCAGCTGCCGCCGCCGGCGGTCGAACTGATCGTCATCAGCGCCAGGTAATCAGGCTCCTAGAGCGGATTTAGTCCCAACCGCAAAAGATCGGCAATTTCAGCGGCGATCTGCGCCTTGCGTTGATCGTCGCCGCGGACCAAACCCTTGGCGAGCCAACTGCCTGCCCCGCGCATGAACAACAGCAAGCAGTCGCGATTCACGTCGCGCATGGAGCTCTCATTGTGCGCTTCGCGGCACAATGCGCGGTACGCCTGAACCAACACTCTGCCGCGCTCGGTCGCCAGAATTTTTTCAGCTTCGCTCAAGGAATCGTAACCGGTGGAGGCGCGCAGCGGCTCGATATCGTCGCGCTGATGCGAAATCGAGTTGGCACGCAGTACCGCGATCAGCGTATCGATGGCGGGGCCGCCCTGCGCGGCGGCCTGCTCACGGATGAAGGAAAAGATGCGGTCGGTGCGGGCATAGCAAGCCGACAGAATGGTTTGCTTGTCGCCGACGTAGTGATAGAGCGTTCGCTTGGTGGCGCCCACGGCGGCGGCGATATCATCGAGCGATGTCGTATCGACGCCCCGTCGATTGAACAACTGCGAGGCCGCTGCGAGAATCTTTTCACGTTTTGCCTCGAACTGCGCGCCGCGATCGAACAGACCGCCCGGCTGGCTGAGCAACGGCGAAAAATCGATCGGCGCCGGATTCACTTCGCGCCTGCGATCGGCGCCCCAGCCGCCGGCCAGAATATCCTTGGCGGCCGCGATGATTTCAGAACGGCTCACGCGCAATGCCAGAGCCAGCGGCGAGTTCAGCGGAATCGAGTGAATGATGCTGATGATGGTGCGGGCGACGATCTCGAAGTCGCAGGAGCGGATGTTGCCCGCTTTGGCGCCGGCTTCGAGCAGGCCGGCAAGCCGCGCCACGACCGCCTCGAAAATGCCGAGGACGGTTTCGCGCGCGGCTTGATCGAGCAGCCCGATTTCGCTCAACGCCGCGAGCTCAGGCTCTGCCGGGTCCAAGGTTCTGGATATGAAGTCGCCGAGCACTTGCAGCGCGCTGCGGCGCGGCTGTGCCGCCTCCCCAAGGTGGCGGGCCATGATCTCGGACGAACGCAGGTAGACCTGAAACATCAGGTCTTCCCGATCCTCGACATAGTAGTAGAGCGATGCGCGCGAGAAGCCAAGCTTGTCGGCAACGTCCGTCAGGGACGTCATGGAAATACCCTTGGAGTTCAGTTCGCGCGCGGCCTGGTCGAGCAATTGTTCGCGGCGGGACTTTGCAGCGCCGTCGATTCGGCGCGCGGCTGCGGCATTTTTGCTGACGAGTCGCATCGATCAGTATTCTATTGCACAGCCCTGAGGCTGGGTTTCGGAGTATTTCAAGGGGCGGCCGGCAATCAGGTCATCGAGCGTCGATTTCATGTACTCGCGCCCCTCGCCCTGGTCGGCAAATACTTGATCATCCATCGCGCCCTGGTAGGCGAGCTTGCCGTCGCGGTCGATCACGAAAAAGCTCGGCGTGGTTTTGGCGCCATAACTGCGCGCGATTTTGCCGTCGACGTCGAACAGGAAGGCCGTCACGGTTGCGTGGGTTTGCGCGATGCGCATGCGCGCGGCGGACGGCGTGAGATATCCCGCCCGGTCCGGCGCCGCGGTATCAATGGAGAGCCAGACGACATGCTGGGATTCGGCATAGTGCTGCAATGCCTGCATCGCACCGCTTTTGTACTTTACGGCGGTGAAAGGGCAGACCGGGTTGGTCCATTCCATCACTACAAGCTTTCCCGCGTAGTCGCGCAAGCTGTGCGGCTTGCCGTCGGCACCGCGCGCGGTGAACAGCGGTGCTTGCGCGCCTACATTGACGCGGCTCAACTCAGTGGCGTTGGCATCACTCCAAGCGCCAACGCACGCGGCCGCGATCGAAATGAAAGCGGCGGCCCGTGCGAATCCCTTCGAATCAAAGGAAAACACGGGCCGCCACGAGGGGGTTACTGACCGCCTCCGGTTTTCTCCGGCGCCGCCTGGGCAGGGGCGCCGGGAGCGGCCTGCGGCTGCGAAGCCTGGCGACGCTTCTGCATATTGCCCTGGGCCGCCGACAACTCCTTGGGCTCGATGAAGCCGTCATGATCGGAGTCGATCTTGGCGAACGCTTCCGCGAACTGCTTGCCGATCGGGCCGGTCAAATCCGACTTCTCCAGCTTGCCGTTCATTTTCGTATCGAGCATGCCGAAC
>DATHKV010000125.1:0-5390 GCA_035488895.1 Steroidobacteraceae bacterium | reverse complement strand
CTCGATCGTTCCCCTTCTTGGTGCACCGGTCGGCTCCGCGTTTGAGCGTGGCGCGGACGATCAGTTCGTCGCGGTGCCATTCCCCGAAGATCCCGACTCCGGCTGAGCGAATGCCGTCCAACCCGCCGTTGCAGCTGACGGGACGCGTCGGTCGCTCCGCTCCCTCTCGCCTCCGCAGCTGAACGCCAGTATCGTTAGACGCACAGGCATGGGAGACGAGGTCATACCAATTCGGAAGCCCCACGTAGTCGCCGAAGTCGGCGGGATGGTGGACGAGTCTCGGGTGACGCTGGCGATCTATGGAGATGATCTCGACCCCGAGTCGATCTCGAAAATGGCAGGCTGCAACCCGACGCATGCTCACCGCAAGGGCGACAGAAAGACCGAAAGTTCCCCGCCGTTTCGAACCGGCGCCTGGCTACTGACCGTGGAGGGCAAGGCGCCCCAGGGACCAAACGACTTGATTCGCCTTCTTCTCGATCGGTTTCCATCGGAGCCAGCCTTTTGGCGGCCGCTGTCAGACCGCTATCAGATATCCGTGAGGGTTGGGATTCACACGGGCGGTTGGAATCGCGGCTTCGACTTGGAACCCGCGACTATCGCGGCAGTGTCCATTCTTGGAGGGATCCTTGGGTTCGACTTGTACTTCTACGGGGAGGAGGGCGACGATGGCGTCTAACCAGTCGTTGCAGGCGGCCGAACACCTCGGTCGCTTCGCTCCCTCGGTTGTTCGCCGCTGAACGACAGGTCGTTGGGCAGTCCGCAGGCGCGAGCGCGCACACGATGAATCGACTTACATCAGGCGACATCGCGAAGGTGGTCAACCGGTACATCGGAGTGAGCTCTGGATATCTCGGCAACTTCTCGTACTCAACCCATGCGTCGTTCTATCCGGAGTATTGCGACCTGGACATCGATCCGACCGCCTATCCGGGCACAACGCGCGAGCGCTTCATCGAGATCCTCAAGGCCGCGAGCCCGGCCGACCAGGCGAGGATCCTGCGCGGCGTTGTGGATCGCTTTCGCGTCGATGAGCCGGGTGCGCCCGCAACGCGTACAGAGGACGTGCGTCTCTGGATCCTTGCGACGGCCGCCAAGCTCGACGGGCATCCCGTCGCAAGCCCGGATCCCCGCTCCACGACGGAGACCGTTCGGCGTGCTCTTGCGGACGCCGAGGCCCTGTTGAAGTCTGGCGGTGCGGTAAGTGCGGTCGACCGCGTCCATACCGCGATGCACGGATACCTGCGAGAGCTCTGCCAAGTCGCGGGCATTGCTTGCGCCGACGACTCGACGCTTGCGTCTTGCTTTAGCAAGCTGAAGCAATCGCATCCGGCCTTTCAGGCTTCAGGCGCTCGTTCCGGGGAGATTCTGAAGATTCTCCGCAGCGTGTCGGCAGTGCTCGATGCATTCGATCCCGTACGCAACCACGCGAGCCTCGCACACCCGAATGACGAGCTTCTCGATCCGCCAGAAGCGATGCTGGTCTTGAACATCGGCCGCTCGCTCCTCGCCTACCTTGATGCCCGCGTGCAGGCGACCGCGGCGGGGCAACGGCAAGGGGCTGCCCAACTGGGGCTTGCAGCGGACGGGCTTCGCCCGCCGCTGAAGCCCTGATCCGTTAGCCAGGCAGGGGCCATGCTGGAACGAGACCTCAACCGTCTGCCGTACGAGGCCGTGCCGTCCGCAGCTGTGCGAATCTTCCGGCTCGCTTGGCAGCTGGAGTCTTGGCTGCGCCTCATGGTCGCCGTCGAGCTGCGAGCCGCCAGGCAAGACTGGGAGGCTCCGCTCCGGGCGAAATGCCGCAACTGGCCCCCCAAATCGCAAGGGTCGGACAAGCGACTGCACCACATGGCGACGTCGCACCTGGCGGCGATCTCCTATCTCACGTTCGGGGAGCTCTGGTCCGTCATCATCGACGAGCAGAACTTCGGAATGTTCGAGCCGTACCTTCCCCCGCGGCAGAATGTGCTTGTGCGAATGGAGGAGTTGCAGGCCATCCGCAACCGGGTCGCGCACTTTCGTGAACCACACGCCAACGACGAGGCACGCGCGTCACTGCTGCTTCGTGACATCCAGCCCGGCATCCGGCGCTTCTGCGCGCGCTACAATCGCGAGTGCGGACTGCGCGACGCCGATCAGGACGACGTTACCAACATCCTCACCGACGCCTGGGAGCGCGTTGGGTACGGAATCGAGCTGCATGGCCCGAAGGGCTGGCTGTACGCACCAGAGCCGCACCGATCCCGGCCGCGCGCGCACGCCAGTCTTGCAATCCATTCTCACGCTCGGTTCACTCGTGAAAACCCGGTGGGGCTGCTCTATCGCGTGTCTCTCTCGGCGCCGAGCGGCTCCAGCCTTGATATCAATTCATTTCTCAAGCGCGCTTCGCTATTCGAGCGAATCGTTATTCATGTCTTGGTCCTGTCGAATCGCGACGTCGGGCTGGTCATCCCCGCGATTGCGACCGCGGATGTCGTCGCAGACGCGGCCGCCAAATTTCTCGAGATCGCGAGGGAGAGCGTCTGCCCCGGCGAGGCGAGGGCCCCGCTCCCGTCGGATTGGCCCGAGACAGTTCTTTGGCCCAACCATCCACTCAACATTTTTCAAGGTGACGCCGATGACGCCGTCCTAGAGGTGCCAGAGGTAGGCAGTGCTGGCTAACAAGGCGTTGCTGCGGATGACTGCCCTCCCTCGCTTCGCTCGGTCTGGCATTCGGCTCAGAACGCCGGTACGTTAGATTGCTAGGAGACATTTTTGGCTGCTCGTGAATTTGCCCAGGCCTCGCACCCGCACAGCTGGATGTTGGTTGCGGACAACCTCTACGAGCAGTCAATATCGCTTTATCGCCATTTCCCCGCCGGGAAAACCACACAAATGGATGGCTCGGGCATCATCTTGGGTGAGTGGCCAAGCAGCAGCCGCTCCACTTTCCTCCTGGCGGGTTTCGCTTTGGAGAACGCCATCAAGGCGTTTCTGGTGTACGAGAACCCCCATTGGGTTTCTAACGGCGCACTTGCTCGCCCGCTTCGGTCTCACAAGCTCGTCGCTCTGTCCCAACAATCCACCCTTATTCCTTGGCAAAAGCGCGGCCCAGCCATCCTCTCGCGATTTGAGCACGGCCTGGAATCTTGGGCGCGTTATCCTTGCGCCCTTAGCGCTACGGAGACCGAGGCTGAGCAAAACTTGCCACCCGCGCTATGGGCAAGCTATTTGGAACTCATGCGTGCCTATGGAAAAGCGCTCATGGCGTTGCTGAAAAGTGGCTGGATTGGCCCCCACGGCGTTAGTGGTCACTTCGAGTTCCACGGCAGCTACCTGGGTGCGCAACCTAGTCAATCATTCAAGCCGATGCCGCTTCGCGGCAAGGCTTAATTCTGGCGTTAGGGCCCATATGCCGCAGTTCGAAGATCCGGTAGAGCTGACCCCGCGGCAGTTCGAGCTCGCTGTCAAAGGCATTATCGATGCGGCAGCCGACGGGCTTGTTGAGTACGATTCGAAGCACTTGGAACGGCTCACGGCTTCGGACGGCGAGTACGAAATCGATGTCACTGCGCGGTTTCAAGCGCTAGGCGCCAATTTTCTCGTACTGATTGAATGCAAACATCACAAGCGGAAGATCGAGCGAAAAGATGTGCAGGTCCTGCAAGCTCGCCTTCAATCATTAGGTGCCCAGAAGGGCATGATCTTTTCAACAGCTGGATTTCAGTCAGGTGCTATCCAGTATGCAGATGAGCACGGAATTGCCCTGTGCCATCTCGTCGAGGGAAAGAGCACTTGGTTCACCAAGAGCGCTGGACCGCCAACTCTACCGCCGTCATGGGTATACATCCCGGACTACGTCGCATGGTGGTGCCACGGTAGGTCTATGTCGGTCATGTCCGATGACACGGCTGAGTATACCCGGGCCGCGCTCGGGCTATCGCGGGATGGGCCCTAACGATTCGTCCAAGCCTGCGCCGCTTCGCGGCGCAGCTTAACTCAGGTGTTAGGCCGCTTGGAGTTGTCCAAGGAGACATGATGGAAACGTGCTTCGTGATCCAACCCTTTGACGGCGGTAGGTTCGACAAGCGGTACGAGGACGTAATTGCGCCCGCTGTCCGGTCCACAGGCTTGGAGTCGTACCGAGTCGACCGTGATCCAAGCGTCAGCGTTCCCATCGATGACATCCAAGCTGGTATCGAAGCAGCAGCTGTCTGCTTGGCCGACATCTCAACCGACAACCCGAACGTGTGGTTCGAGCTTGGCTACGCGATTGCGGCGCGTCGAGAAGTCGTCCTCATCTGTTCAGATGAGCGCAAGACTCCGTTCCCCTTCGACGTGCAGCACAGATCGATCATCAAGTACTCGTCCGAGGCGCCTCGGGATTTCGAGGCGCTACAGCAGAAGATCCGGGCGCGGATCGAAGCAATTCTGAAGCGACGTGAACGACTAGAGAACGTCCAACTCCAGTCGGTGGCGACGCTCGAAGGATTGGAGCAGCATCAGGTGGCTACGCTCGTATCAGTCGCAGAGGAGATCGACGATCCTGACGACGGGTTGTCTGCGTTTCGAATACGCAACGCGATGGAAAGCGCGGGCTTCACGAAGATTGCGACCACTCTTGGCCTGAAGACGCTGCTGGACAGAGGAATGCTCGAGACGTTTATCGATCGTGACTACAACGGCGAAGAGTTCAAGGCGTACAGAGTTATGCCGAAGGGTATGACTTGGCTCCATGAAAACCGAGGCAGCCTCACCCTCAATCGGGATCGCCGGTCATCACCGGAGAGCGGCGATGACATCCCGTTCTAGCGGGGCGCGGGCTAACAACAGCATGCAGCGGACGGCGCTACGCGCCGCCGCTGATGCTGGGCGTTAGCCGGACAGATGCGCGATTGCACCGAAGGTGACGCCGCGACCATGCTGGCTCTTGCGGCGACGCTCCAGAGGAGCGGTTTTGTTGCGAGGTCTCGCCCCTTCTTCTCGCCATGCGGAGTGATGGCATACGTCGCAGAAGGCGTTGCCGATGGACTGACGATTCTCGCCAGAAGTGTCTTTTTGCATCCGTGCGAGACCGGATGGGAGGCCAGGGTGACGTGGCACGGGCGCAACCACTGGGTGAAAACCGTTCCGGATCCCGCTCAACTTGAGGCGATTGCCCTGAATGTGCTGAGGGGTACGGATGCTCCGCCGGAAGGATGGACGCAGCTCGATTGAGTCCGGTGCGAGGTGCCGGCTAACCCGCCGTTGCAGTCGGACGGGCGCGTCGGTCGCTGCGCTCCCTCTCGCACCCGCCGCTGAACGGCAGTATCGTTAGCCGGACGTCGGGCGTGATTGATGCAGCTAGAAGTCCAGACAGCGTGGAGCGTCGATCTCAACCCGCCCGACGGGGGCGTCCCTGAGGACCCTGA
>DATHKV010000124.1:0-8924 GCA_035488895.1 Steroidobacteraceae bacterium | reverse complement strand
GTCGCTTAACCGCGCGACAAAACGCATCCGCTCGTCCATCTTGTAACACTCCTTCCAGGGCATTTTGCGTCTCCCGCAAAAGCCAAAAAGTGTTACCTATGTGCTCGGAAAAAGTGTTACCTATGTGTCCGGTAGGACCTTCCTCATCTTTTTTCTCCTCGAACAACGCTGGGTGCGAGCTCGGCTCTGTGCTGGGTGTGAACCTGGGTGTGAGTTTCGATCGCAGCCTAGGCTCCAGGCGCGTCGTTGTTGAGAACAGGCGACGTTCGGATCCCGGTCCACACGGAGTGCTCACGGACACTTACGAGCTGAGACGGGCATTCATCCCCCATCAAAAGGTGGTTGCCACGGTGACGTTGCGGGACATTTAAGTTCGCGTGTTGCCACCACGAGATGCAAGGACGGCGGGCATGTTTTGGACATCGGGAGAGTAGGCCCCAGGGATTTCACCCAGAGCCTCTCGCAGAACCGTGCGGGAACCTCTCGATTCACACGGCTCCCATTGTCCGTACCGCAACTCTTCCACGAGCGGACCAGTGAACAAACAGCCGGGGTGCCCGGTTACCACTGTCTTAAGCCAGGCTTGCGCCCGTGTTGGCTTTCCCGCTAATTTGCGGTACTTGCGCTGCGCCCACCGCACCAGCTTCGCATCGATATGATTGTAAAGCCGGTACAGCGCGGACTTGTAAAAGTGGCCGTAGTAGTTCATCCAGCCCCTGATGTGAGCATTGAATCGCCTGGCCAGCTCGTTCAAGCTAACAGTGGTTTGTCTTGGAAGTTTCCATTCGCGAATCGTTTGCCTGATGCGCTTCATTGCCGATGCACTGATCGCGGGCAGGAAGCTCGTCCATATCTTCCCGTCGCGTTTCCTGGCGCTTCGTGGTCGGAACTCATATCCCAGAAACGTAAAGCTTATTCTGGGATAGTCTTGCCGGCGAAGGCTGTCCTTGCAGTACACGATGCCGGATTTCTCCGGATGCATTTCCAATTTGCACTCCTTCAACCGCTCCTCGATGCTAGCCAGCAGCTTCTTCGCCTCAGCTTCGCTTCGGCAATGCGCTACGGCATCATCGGCATAACGGGAAAATGGATTATTCGGGTGTTCCCGCCCCATCCATTTATCGAAGGCATACGTCATGAACAAGTTCATCAGCACGGGTCCGATCACTGAGCCTTGCGGCACCCCTTTGGTCCGCTAGACGGGCTGCCCGTCCGGCGATACCGCTGAGGCTGTCAGCCACCGTTCGATGTACAGCAAACACCAAGGGTCCTTTACGTGCTTCGCAATCGCCTTTCTCAACAGGTCCCAGTCGAGCTCATCGAACGCACGACGGATGTCAAATTCGACAACCCAATCGTACTCCCAGCATCGCTTGCGGGTATTGGCTACCGCATTCACGGCAGATTTATTAAGCTGGTACCCGTGCGAGTCTGGGTGAAAGACCCCAAAGAGGTCTCCTCCGATCCTCGTTACCGCTACCTGTTGTGCGACCCTATCTGCAACTGTGGGCACTACTAAGATTCTGACTCCTCCGTTCTTCTTCGGTATCTCCACTTGCCTTACCGGCGGTGGGAAGTAGCTTCCCGAACTTAGCCGATTCCATAGCTTGTAGAGATTTCCTGTAAGGTCTGCCTCGAACATCTCCAGACTTTCGCCGTCAATGCCCGCTGCGCCTCGATTAGCTTTCACTCGCCAAAAGGCTTCCAACACCCTCCTCTTGGATATGTCATACGGCTTGAGATTTGTCATCGACTCATCCTCTATTCAAGTTGGTCTATGCCATTTCCCAGACAATGCCACCGAATCGCTCCACCTCCATTACAGAGGTTTCAACGCTACGATCAGCGGCTCCTGAACTGACCTTGAGCATCGGTATTCTTCCTCACGGTCTTCACCGTTTGTCATTTCCCTCAATCGCCAAAGGCCAGAGTTCCCGCGTTCCACAGAACAGCCTATAAGTTGAGCTCGTGCCGCCTCCACACCGGCTGTCGCTGGGTCGATTTGCAGATCACTCCCCCAGCTCATCCCGCGAGCGGTTATCCCCCACGGTTCTGACAGCGCCTTTAATTATTTCCGATGCGTATACAGCGGTTCAACACCTTCACCTTCTCAACTCACACCTGCCAGCTTTTATGCTGACTTTTCGGCAGTTGCTCACGACCAAGGTCTTTTGAACCCCAGCCGCACTGCCTGGTTTGATGCCAGCCTCTGCCTGCCGACATCGAGGGGCCTCCCCTCATCTACTTCTGTAGCATCGAAGAACCGTTCCATCGGTCCTTCGTTCGCGTCGCACATAACCGCTATTATCATGCGCAATCGGCCAGGTCACCCATTCGGTCCTACGGCCTGTGGCGAGTGGCAGCTCACCAGTGGCTAATATTACTGCGCAGAGCTAACAACGATCGTCGGGACCAAACTACAGCTGCCGTGCTGAGCCTGCAGGCGCGACGCGCAAAAATCCTCACGACATACGTCTCTGAACACAAATACGAAATATGCAGTTTCGTGACTCGCGGGCCGCGTCTGCAACGCTCGGCGATCATTCTCGCTTCAATTGCTCCGGCCACGCCCGTCGAAACGCCGTTGCGCATCGGACAGGTGCTGGATGACAACGTGGGATGCGATATTCACCCCGATGCCCGCCAGGAGAGCGGGGAGCACGTAGAGGCCGACGGTGATTTCGGAGTCGAAGATCACATCATCGGCCGTCGACGGCGTTTCGCGCGCCCGATGCTTCAGGGCTTGGAGCAGATAAATATCAATGCCTGCTATAGCCACGAAAAAAAGCCCCACAGCCAGGACATGATGGCGAGAGACCTTGCGAATAGTCAGACACATCCAAATGATGGCCACCGGCATAACGACCGAAAACACCACCAATAGCCAAAACTCTAATTCGACAAACACGGACCGATTCATAAGTGGCACCGTTCGTTAGAATAATAGCCAGATCGCAGACGCCCATTAGGGCACGAATTGAATCTCTTGAGTATTCGGAATATCGCTTGAGACCTTTGCGGCGCTCACGAGCTCATTCAAGAGCGACAACGCTTGAAGGCTGTGATTTTGCGGGGCTGCCGGGTCACGTTCATTGTCCGCTTGAATGGCGTAGCTCGAACCGCGGTAGGTGACATGCGTAAATGCGAGCCGCGAGTCGGTCGAGAGCTGAAACAACGTGTGTGCCACGGTGGCGCCGATTGTATCGGTGTCGGTCCATTGGGCGGCCTCGGTATTCCTCGTTCGCAGCAATGCCCCTAGGTAATCGATCACTTCGGCGATGGAGCGCCATTCGACGTGGCTATAGGTTCCGGAGTCCTTGGCGTTCTGCTCCTCCGTGTAGGCTGACAATACCAGCTCGTTCTGCCCACAGGCGGAGATCGGCAAGATGGCAGCCACGCGGTCGACCTTGAGGTTCGAAGCGAGCGAGCCACCGGGCTGCGCACGGAAGCCGGCACTCCCGTTGGCGCCCGGGTTCGCCGCACTACCTGAATTAGACGAAGCCGGTTCGTTGACTTTGCCCGCACCTCCCTTGGCGGCGGCTTTGAGCGCGAGCGCATAACGGCTCAGTGCCTCTTCTTCCTCCTGTTCCACCCCCAATGGAACGGAAGACGAGGTCATGGGCTCGCTACCGAGTTTGTGATTCAGACACAGCACCACCTGTTGGGGATACTCGCGGTACAGCTGCAGCCGGATCGAGCCATCGGGAGTTTGGGGAGCCGCATTGCCGACATAAAACGACCCTCCGCCCAAGGGCATCAAATACTGATAAGCGCCCAGCAGCGTCGTGTTGGCGGCATTGGTAACATCGGTCCTCTCGATGCGACTTGCGAGCGCAGACTTGGAGCCCTCCGACCGGGTGCTGACGGCGGTCACGGTCGACGGATCCAGAGTCGGCCCCAGCGGCTCGAGCACCGTCAGCGCCCGCATGCTGATACGCGGGAACCAGGAATGCAGCTTGGCGGAGAACGCCGCCATCGCGACGGGCGAATTGGGGTTGTTGAGATATTCGTGATAGCCGTTGGCTTCCTTCAAGTTAATGGACTTGATGAAGAGTCGCAACAAGAACTCCCGGTCTAATCCGGTGCTCCACTTGCTCACGACGTACATCGGCGAAATCGGCTGGATAATCCCAAGCGTGAAGCCCTGGGTATTGAGCGAGGCCATGCTCCATGTCGGCGAAGAGCTCGCCTGCACACCCGGTGTGACGCTCGCGGCGACATTCGTGCCGGCAACTGTTTTATAGCCCGCCGTCGCGCCCAAGCTGCCCTGCACCGAAACCGCGCCGTTGATCGTGCTCAGCGCGAGCAGGTTGATCGGGGCGTCGTCACGCGCGCGCAGAATCGTGTAGATCAACATCTGATCGTTATAATTCGCAACGCCCGCGTTGTAATCCAATGCATCACGCTGGATCGAGGTTGCCATGGAGCAAGCGCCCAGTACCCACGCCGACGCCGCGACGACGACGACACGAACTATCCTAGAGTGACTCGTCATGACTTTCCTATTGAATGACATTCATTGCAAAAACGTACCCTTACAGCGCTCGACCCACTTCGCGAATAAAAAGCTCGTGAGGCTGCGATAACTCACTGCGGATTGCGGGGGCAGATTACCTGCCCCCGCAACATCGCTCAAGCACTCACTGTGGATCGCATCCCCCGCTCCCGCTTTTCATGCTGTGTGGTCATGTTCGCAGTTCTCCTAAGGTGCCAATGATCCTAAAACCGATAACTCACACGCGCCATGCCGCCTTCCGACGTGTAACCATCGCCGACCTCGGGACTGTAGAGCAGCGAGAAAGACAGATGCTCTGAGCTGGAGAAGTCGGCGCCGATGGCAAAACGCCCGAGAGTGCCCGGCCCTGCGGTGTGTACATTGAACCCCGCTGCTCCGGCGGCATCGGCAAAGCGTGCCGTGGTAGTCCACTGCGAACTGCGGTCCGATTCAACGGCGGCGCTGATAAAAGGATGCAGGTCCGAAGTGGACGAGATCTTCAGGTGAGCGCCCAGCTCGAGCCCCGCGCTGGCAAGCCACGTCGTCTGCGTACGACCATCCACACTCAGGAGGAACGAGGAGTTGCCTTGTTCCGTGAAACTCTCGTTGCTCACCAGAATGCCGTGCGCGCCAACGAATGGTTTCAAGTAGAGGCCACGGGCGAGATCCACCTCGTACGCCGCACCCCCATGGATGCCAATCTGCCACTGCTGCGGCTTCGCGTTCGCGGTGCCGGTTTCGTCGCCGACGGCCACCGTGCGTGTGCTGCTGTACCAGCCATACGCGCCGTCCACCGTGGTCGACAACTGCCAGGGACCGCTCACGTAATTGAGGCCAACGCCTCCGACTGCCGCGCTGCCCGTGATGGAGGTCGTGTTGTCGTCGCCGGTAAAGTTGCTGTGCTCCGATCCCAAGGCGGCGACCAGCGCAAGATGGTCAGTCAAGCCCACCTGGCCGCCGATTTCGACCGTATATGCATCGGCGCGATAGCCGACCGTATCGCTGCTGGGGTCTTGGTGTGCTGAATTCCCGTAAGCGCGGACCCACGTGCATGAATCCTTCGCATCGGATTCAGAGGTCATCTCGGTGCACCCGCCGTACAAATTTTGCACGAAGTTGCGGCTGCTGCTGATGCGGAAGGCGCCGAAAGCACCCAATCCTTCACCGGACATTGCGCGCAAGCTGGGCGCATAGTTCGCGTTTCCCTGCACTGTCGACAGGGCTTTGAAGCCGCTATCCATTGCCGCGCCGCTATCGAACACGCTCTGCAGATTCGCAGCCACTGCCTGCTCTAGGTGGCCTATGCTCGCCGCCTGCTGCACGAAGTGAGCCTCCGGGGTGACCTGCAAAGAGTTGCCGACGGTTGTCACGTTGTAGTCGAACAGCATGCCAGTCGAACTCTGAAGACCCGGCTGATAGGTGAGAGGCCCGGTCGATGAGAGCACGGTCAGGGTCGTCTTGCGCAAAGTGCTCGGCACGATATCGACGACGCCCGCGATGGTCGCCGCACCATTGATGGTCAGCGTGTCGCTCTTGCCGGAAGAGAAGTCGGCATCGATGACGAGTTTGCCGCTGGCCTGCTGCACGTAGTCGCCGCTGATCGTGGTCTTGGCGATGAGGCCCGACCCGCCCACGTTGACTGTCCCGGCATTGGTGAAACCACAAGGGCCGACCGTGACGGTGTCGCCGGAAGTGAATTGTCCGGGCTTGTTGTTGGTGAAACAGCCGGTGCCGCCATTGTTGGTGAGCAGCACATCGCCGTTCATCCAGCCATTGTTGATGACGGCGGTGTAGCCGCCGGTGCTGTAGACAGCGACCGGACTGGTGCCCGTCGTACCAGTCGCCCACACGATGCCGTTATTGATCACTAGGTTCTCGAGGTTGGCAGCCTGGCCGCCGTGATCGAGGTAGATGGCCGCGGAAAGCCCATTGGCGGCCGGAGCGACGCCGCTTCCGCCTACATCTATCGCGCCCGTTGCCCCGACGGTCACGCTGATCGGTGAATTCGACGAGCTGTCGCCGACGCTCTGCGCAAAGATCCCCGCGGAACCCACACCGCTGGTTCGCACAATACCGTCTACATTCACGTTGATGCTGCCGCCCGTACCGGTACCACCGGCGGTACCCGCGAAAACACCGGTACCGTTGGTGACGCGGCCGCCACCACCGCCGATCGATTGAACGAACACAGCCGGAGCGTAGTCGCCTTGGGTGTCGACGATGAGGTCCGGCGCGATGTCGATCGCCACGTTGCCGCCGCTACCGTCGTGCTTTGATTTGCCGCCGATACCGAAGAAGCTCTGTCCGGTGCTTTGTGCCAGCCCTGTATTCCCTGCGAGTCCGCCGCCGCCGCCGATCGACTGCGCCAGTATCCCGATCGCACCCTGACCGCTGGTGAGAATGTCCGCCCCGACGTTCACCACCACGCTGCTGTTGCTGCCCGTGCCATTGGTGACGTTGCCGTTGCTCGGCGCGCTGCCGAAGAAATCGCTGCCGGAGGATCCATTCGGGTTGCCGCCGAGCACCAGGCCACCGCCGCCCGCGATGCTTTGCGCCAGGATGCCGTAGGCATTGTCGCCCGAGGTAGCAATCGTGCCTCCCGCTTGAGTCGTCACATCGACTTGGCCGCTCGCGCCGGATGAACCTTTCTTATCCGTTCCGCCGAATACTGCTTCGATCAAGTAGTTGGTCGCCGATTGCGTGTTACTCGAACCGCTATTTTTGTCGAGGTCGGTCGCCAGCGTCTTGACCACGCCGCCGCCGCCGCCGATGGATTGGGCAACGATGCCGATCGAATCGTGGCTTTGGGTGACGATCGCCCCGGTGCTGGTGACCGTGGCCTGCCCGCCGTCGCCGGATGCGCCATTGGAACCGCCGACGTTCATGGGCAGGTTGGCGAACTGTCCGGAGTCAGCCGCACCGTTGGAGTTCTTTGATGACCCCGACACGCCACCGATGCCGCCGCCGCCGCCGATGCTCTGCGCCAAGATCCCGGTCGCCAGGGGCCCGATGGTCACCACGCTACCGCTATTGGTGACCGATACCACACCCCCGTCGCCGGCGAGGCCGCCATTGCCTCCCACGCCGATTGAACTGCCGGAATTGTTGTTGGTACTCGCCGTCGTGGCCGCGCCGCCCTTGCCGCCACCGCCGCCGATCGATTGCGCGATGATGCCGTCGGACATCTTGCCCGTGGTGCCAACGTCCGAGTAATTATTGAGCGTGACCAGGCCGCCGTTGCCGCCGTTGCCCCCGGTGCCGCCGACGGCCACCGCGAGCTTGATGCTCTGGGACTGGTTGTCGTCGTCGGTCTCGCCACCACTGCCGGCAACATTGTCCAACGCATCCGCCGCCGGATCATCATCGAGAGCCACAGCCGCGCGGCCAGTCGCACTGGGCGTTGCGGTGGTGGAATTGCCGAGCAGGCTGTTAATCGCACTGACGGCATTGTTGAAACCCAGATAGTCATTGATCGCAGCACTGCCATTGGTACTGTAATTCTGGCTGATCGCGCTGATGGTGTTGCTGACGCTGGTTTGCGAGCCATTGCCACCGTCACCGGTCGACTTTGCACTCGAGAGGCTCGAGGCCGCCTTGCCGGCAACGCCGCCGGAGCCGCCGATCGACTGGGCGAAAATTCCGGTCGCATCGGCGCCGAAGGTCACGATGGTACCGAAATTATTCAGATACACCGGGCCTGAGGTGCCGCCGGTTCCTCCGTTGCCGCCGACCGACACTTGTGCCGAGTAGCTTCCGGAGGTCGAGGCGCCGGCGCCGCCGGCGCGACCACCACCGCCGCCGATCGACTGGGCGCCGAAGCCGATGGCACCATCGCCGAGAGTAATGATCGAGCCGTTGTTGCTCACCGACACCGTACCGCCGGTGCCGCCCGCGCCGCCTTTGCCGCCCAGGGCCACAGAGAGGGAGATGTTGGTTCCATCGCCACTGCCGCTGGCCTTCGCATCGCCGGTGCCGCCAGAGCCACCGCCGCCGCCAATGGATTGCGCGAGCATCCCGTCAGCGGATTCACCGGTGGTGATGATCAGCCCGGAGTTGCCGAGCTGCACCAAGCCGCCGTTGCCACCACTGCCGCCTGAGCCGGCGATCGACACGGACGCTGACAGGTTGTACGCGCCTCCGGAGGCCTGCGACGTGGCGGAGGCGTCGCCGCCGCTGCCACCGCCGCCGCCGATGGATTGCTCCAACATACCGATCGCGCCTTGTCCCGAAGTCGCAATCAGACCGCTGTTCGCAAGCGTGACCGCGCCTCCATCGCCGCCGTTTCCGCCCGAACCGCCGATGGCGACCGCCACCGAGAGATTGGGATAGTCCTCGGCGCCGTAGGCAGTCGCTTGTGCGGAGGAGGCGCCTCCGCGGCCGCCGCCGCCCCCGATCGACTGTCCCAAGATTCCAAAGGAGTCCGAGCCCG
>DATHKV010000123.1:0-17451 GCA_035488895.1 Steroidobacteraceae bacterium | reverse complement strand
TGGACGCTCCGGCACCAGCGCATACACATGTCCCTTGGGGCCGACGGCCTTGCTGAAGAGTCGGGTGAAATAACCGCCGCCCGGCAACAATTCCCCGACCGTCTCGCCGGACTTCACACCGAGAAACTCCAGCGTCTCTCCCGGCTTGCGATGGGCATCGCGCTCCTTGTCGGCAGCGGGTCGATTGCTGTCGGCGACGGCCGCCTTGATGTTGGCGGGAATGCCTGCCGCCTGAACGCAGGTCGCGGATAGCGACAGCGACGCGGCCAGCGTCGCAGCGAGAATCTGTGGATAGCGAATCATAGAACACTCCGTTTATTTGTCGGCCAGCGAAACACTTTGTTATCCGCGGAGTTTAGCATTTGTGCTCCCCGGGCGCGGCTCCGCTTCGGCACTGATGCATACGCCGGGTTATCATGCGCGCATGAGTTTAAGCGTCTTCGATATCTTCAAGATCGGCATTGGCCCATCCAGCTCGCACACCATGGGGCCCATGAACGCTGCGCGCGATTTCGCCGAATTGCTGGCGGCGCGCCATTTGTTGGACGAAACCGCACAGGTGTCTGCGCAGCTTTACGGCTCTTTGGCGCTCACGGGGCGCGGACATTGCACCGACCGCGCCGTCCTGCTGGGCCTCGAGGGCATGAGCCCGGACACCATCGACTCGACCAGCGTCGAACCCACGTTGCAGCGCATACGCGGCACCAAACGCCTGCGCTTGCTGGGCCGGCACGAGATTGAATTCGATGAGCCCTTGAACCTGCTGTTTCATACCGATCAGGTATTGCCGGGCCATTCCAATGGGATGCGCTTCACAGCGCACGATGCCGCGCAAAAGGTGTTGGCGCGCGAGGAGTACTACAGCATCGGCGGCGGATTTGTGCTTCGGGCCGGCGCAGAGATGAATGCCGGCGCCGCCCGCGCCGCACCCCCCTTCGAATTCAACTCCGGCGAGCAATTGCTCGAAGTCAGCAAGGCGCAAGGTTTGGAGATCCACGAGTTGGTCTTGGCCCGCGAACGCACCTGGCGCAGCGAAGCCGACGTGCACGCGGGCCTCATGCGCATCTGGCAGGTCATGCAGGATTGTGTGCGCCGCGGTTTCGATGCCCAAGGCTTGCTGCCCGGCGTGCTGGGCGTGCGGCGCCGCGCCCCAAAACTCTACCGGCAGCTGACGAGCGGCGATCCGTTGAGTCCCATGCACGCATTGGATTGGGTCAACGCCTACGCACTCGCGGTGAACGAAGAGAACGCTGCGGGCGGCCAAGTCGTCACCGCACCCACCAATGGCGCCGCCGGCATCGTACCGGCCGTGCTGCATTACTATCGCCGCTTCGAGGCGGGCGCGGACGACACTGGTGTGGCGCGATTTCTGCTGACGGCCGCCGCGATCGGCATGCTCTACAAACAAAACGCCTCCATCTCCGGGGCCGAAATGGGCTGTCAGGGCGAGGTGGGCGTCGCATGCTCCATGGCCGCGGCCGGCTTGGTCTCGGCGCTTCACGGCAGCAACGAGCAGATCGAAAATGCGGCGGAAATCGGCATGGAGCACAATTTGGGACTGACCTGCGATCCGGTCGCCGGCTTGGTGCAAATCCCGTGCATCGAACGCAATGCCATGGGTTCGGTCAAGGCCATCAACGCTGCGCGCCTCGCACTGCGCGGCGACGGCTCGCACAAGGTATCGCTCGACCAGGTGATCAATACGATGCGCCAGACCGGCCTCGACATGTCCACGATCTACAAGGAGACCTCGCAGGGCGGACTCGCGGTCAATGTCCCGGAATGCTAGGGCCCTACCCCGTCGCCTGAAGCCCCTGCGCGATGCCACTGATGGTCGCACGCAGCGCGCCGAATAGCGCCTGATCGTGGCGCTGCGTTGCCCGCCAGCGGCGCAGCAAATCCACCTGCATCAGATGCATCGGGTCGATGTACGGATTGCGCAGCATGATCGACCGCTGCAGCGTCGGATCACTGTCGAGCAGACGCTCCGATCCCCGCAACCGCAGCACCAGACTCAACGTCAGTGCATATTCTGTGGCGATGGTCCCGCCGTGAATCCGGAGCCGGTCCGGCGCGAGCGCATCGTAGTGGCTCGCTATCTCCAAATCCGTTCGCCCCAACATGGCCTCCACGTCGTCGAGCAGATGCCCGAAGAACGGCCAATGCGCCGCCATGCGCGTGACGACCTCTTCGCCGTGAAGTTGCAGCGCAGCTTGTAGGCCGCTGCCGAATCCGAACCAGCCGGGCAACATATGCCGGCTTTGTGTCCACGCAAATACCCAGGGAATTGCCCGCAGCCCGTCCACACCGCTGCCGCCGTCGCGCGTTGCCGGACGCGACGCGATATGCATCCGCTCGATCACGTCGAGCGGCGTCGCGGCGCGAAAGTACTCGAAGAAATCTGTACTGCCGAACACCAACTCGCGATACGCCTCGAGGCTGCGCGATGCGATGGTTTGCATTGCGGCAATGAGCTCGGGCGCGATCGTCGGCGCGCCCGTGGCTTGCGACGTCGCCAAGGCCACGGCGGCGAAAGTCCGCTCGAGCGTTCGCATGGCGATGGGACGCAGTCCGTAGCTTTGATTGACCACTTCGCCCTGCTCGGTCAGGCGCAATATGCCGCGCATCGAGCCGCCGGGCAGCGACTCCACCAGGTGCTCGGTGCGCCCTCCGCCGCGGGCCGGGGTCCCGCCGCGGCCATGGAATATCAACAGGTTCGTGCCGGTCGCCCGGGCCGCGTCCAGCAATTGCACTTGGGCGGCCTGCAAGGCCCAACGCGATGCCGCGATCCCGCCTTGCTTGTTCGTATCCGAATAGCCGATGACCACGACCTGGCGGTTGCCGCGAGAGTCAAGATGCCGGCGATATGCGGGCTCGGCGTGCAGGGCGCGTAAAACCTCCCCCGCCGTTCCCAATGTATCGATCGACTCGAGCAACGGCGCCACGTCGAGCGGACATTCGCCGGTGCGCTTGTCCGTGATATCGGCCCATCTCGCCAGCAGCAGGACGGCGAGAATGTCCTCCGGACCCCGGGCACCGCTGACGATGTACTCGCCAATGGCGCGCCCGCCGAATTTATGCCGCGCCTGCGCGATGGCTTCAAACACCCAGAGGCTGCGGCGGCCGACCGCGTCCATTGCGCCGGTCGGTCCCTGATCACGAACCAGAAAATCATGCAGCCGCCGCAAGCGCTCCTGCGAGGGCAGATCGGGCCAGTCCTTTTGATCCAATCCCTGCGCGATCACCTCATCATGCAGACGGGCATGCTGAATCACGTCCAGCGTCGCCAGATGAAACCCGAATGTCCGCACGCGCCGCATGAGCCGCCGCACCAAAAAATATCCAGCGTGCCGCCCGCGATTCTCGAGCAGGCTGTCGGCCGCCAACCCCACATCCGACAGCAGCTCGTCGGGATTTTGATACGCATTGGGCCGCCCTTCATAGGTTGCCTGCAGGCGCTCGCTGATTTGCCCGAAGAATACGCGGTACGGCATGCGATCGTGGCGTGCCGGCGCCAGCGCCTTGGCGCCCGGCAATATCGCCGTGTAACTTTCGATGCGCTCGGCGAGCTTGCTGGTTACGCCGACGCGATTTGCGCTTTGACTCAAGGACTCGGCCAGCTGCCCGCACTCGGAGAAATAAGTCGATACGATCAACTGCTGGTGCCGGTGCAGGGTCTCGCGAATGGTCTTGCCATGAATGTCGGCGTTGCCGTCCATGTCGCCGCCCACCCATGAGCCGAAGCGCAGAATGTTGGGCACATCCAGCGATTCCGCCGGAACCGAATAGGCATGAGCCAACGCCGCCTCGATTTCTTCGTAGAACAGCGGCACTACACGGTACAGAATGTCTATCAGATAGAACAGCACGTGCTCGCGTTCGTCGACCACCGTCAAACCCTCGCGCGGATGCTCCTCGGTCTGCCAGATGCTGGTGATTTCGGATCGCATGCGGGCCCAGAGCGTGTCCACTTCGGCGCGCGTGGATCCCGGGTTGGTCCTCTCCAGCAGGTCATGCGCGATGTGCTGCTGCTTGCGCAAAATGGTTCGTCGCGTGGATTCAGTCGGATGCGCCGTGAACACCGGCTCGATGCTCATCCGGCTGATGAGCTCCACGGCTTGTTGCAGCGACACGCCTGAGCTGTGCAAGCGGCCGATGCAATCGGCGATTCCGCCCGGCTGCGAGGTACTCGAATCGCTCAGGTATTCGCGGCGCCGGCGCACGCGGTGCGCCTTTTCCGCGGTATTCACCGCCATGAACCAAATGGAGAACGCACGCGTGAGATCGCAGGCGGACGTGGGCGAGCGGCCGGTCGTGCGGTTCTGCAAATCGGCGGCGCCTTGCGCGTCGCCCTCACGCCGCTTGAGCGCCGCGACCCGATCGCCCTCGACCAGATTGAAAAACTCTTCCCCGCCCTGGTCGCGAAGCGTCTCGCCGATCAGGCCGCCGAGCGCATGCACGTCCTCGCGCAGCGCGGCGTCCTTGACCGGAAATTGAATGCTTTGGCGATACATAATGCTAGGCTCTCACGGAGAACACGGAGAAATAGTATGAGCTTGTTGGCGCAGATCGCTATATTTCTCGCCGCCGCAGTCATTGCAATACCGATTTTTCGCCGCTTCAAGCTGGGATCGGTGCTGGGTTATCTCACCGCCGGCATCATTATCGGGCCTGCCAGCTTGGGGTTGATCAGCAGCGTCGAGTCCACCCAGGATATCGCGCAGTTCGGAATTGTGCTGCTGATGTTCGTCATCGGGCTGGAATTGCAGCCCTCGAGACTGTGGGTGCTGCGCAGGTCGATCTTCGGCTTGGGATCGGCACAGGTCCTGGCGACGACCATCGGCATCGGCGCCGCCGCCTACTTCATTTTTGAGCAATCCTGGCAGGCGGCGCTGGTCATGGGCTTTGCCTTGTCGATGTCCTCAACGGCGCTGGCGCTGCAGCTGCTCGCCGAGCGCGGCCAGCTCAATTCTCAGTTTGGCCGCTCTGCATTCAGCATCCTGCTGTTTCAAGACGTCTCCGTAATGCCTGCGCTCGCGCTGCTGCCGCTGCTCGGGGTGGCCTCGGCAAAATCCGCGGGACCGGGCGGCTGGCTGCTGATCAAGCTCATCGCCGTTCTTGCCACGGTCATCATCGGCGGCCGCTATGTGCTGCGCCCCATGCTGCGCATCATCGCGGCATCGAAGGTGGCGGAGGCCTTTACCGCGGCGGGTCTGTTGATCGTATTGGGAACGGCGCTGCTGGTGAGCCAGGTCGGTTTGTCGCTGTCATTGGGGGCTTTCCTCGCCGGTGTGCTGCTGGCTGACAGCGAATTCCGCCATGAGTTGGAAGCAGACATTGAGCCGTTCAAGGGCCTGCTCCTGGGGCTGTTTTTCATCAGCGTCGGCATGTCGGCAAACTTGGGCTTGGTTCGAGAAAAACCCTTTCTTATCATAGGCTTAACGCTTGGCCTGGTCGCGTTTAAGATTCTCGTTTTGTGGGCAATTGGCAAGGTGTCCGGACTCTCGACGAGTGCCAGCCGCGGGTTGGCCATCAGCCTGCCCTCCGGCGGCGAATTCGCCTTCGTCTTGTTTGGTCTTGCAGCCGCCCTGCAGATCATGGACTCGCAGGTCGCCGATCTGCTGGTGCTCGTGGTGACCGCCTCGATGATCTTGAGTCCCGTGCTGCTCGCTATCTACGACGTGACCTTCAAGACAGGCGAAACCGACGACCGGCCGTTCGATACGCCGGTCGAGCTGCATCCAAAGGTCATCATCGCCGGCTTCGGGCGCTTCGGGCAAATCGTCGGCCGCATCCTCTGGGCGAAGAAAATTGCCTTCACGGCGCTCGAGGCCAATCAGACCCAGGTCGACTTTTTGCGCCGCTTCGGCAATCAGATTTATTACGGCGACGCCTCGCGGCTGGAACTGCTGCGCGCGTCGCATGCCGAGAATGCCGAAGTCTTCGTGCTTGCCATCGATGATGTGGAGGCGTCGGTGAAAACCGCCGAACTGGTTCGCCAGCACTTTCCGCACCTGAAGATCTTCGCGCGCGCGCGCAATCGCCAGCATGCATTTCGGCTCATGGATCTCGGCGTACGCTACATCATTCGCGAAACCCTGGTGTCGAGCCTGGAAATGTCGGTGCAAGTACTCGAATCGCTTGGGCAGTCGAAATCCAAGGCCGTGGAGACGGTCCACCAATTTCGCGTCCATGATGAAGCAGTCATGGCCAAGCAGCACGCGGTGAAGGACGATGAGAAGAAGTTTTTGCAAACCAGCCGCGAATCGGCGGAGCAGCTGATGCATCTGTTCGAGGCGGACAGCGATCAGCCCGCCGAGGAGTCTGCGCGGCGCATTGCCGCGAATTCGTAGTACCGGGCGCTCGACCGGGACGGTAAGAAGACTCAAGGCACGAAAGGCACCAGTGCCTTGAGTCTTCTCACCCGCCCTGACGAGTACTCGAGCCAACCAATATCACATGCCGACGGTACCGGCGACGGCCGTTCGAATCGCACTTTCGCGGCTAGTGAGGTTGATCGATCCCGACAGACTTGGGGACATGGGAAGTTTCCGGGCACTGCTCTTCCGTGCCTGGAAACTTCCCATCCCCCAGGACATACGAGCCGATCAAATTCATAGTGCCGAGGGAGACTAGTGCGGGTTCAGCAACACTGTGGTATCGAAGCTTTCGAAGCTGGTCAGCACCCGGCGATACGCATTGTGCATGATGCGCTGGGCATTCTTGTCGGCCCGCGCGCCGAGCAGCATGCGGATCACCACATCATCCTGCGGCCGCGCCAAATCCTCGCCCAGTAGCTGGTACGTGAAGCGGGCCAGCCGCTGCGACATTTCATTGGCGAACTTGTAACGGACCGCATCGCTGCCGTCGCCGTTGCCGACCTTGGCTTCCTCGGCGATCTCGCAAATCAAGCGCGTGATGAAGCGCGCCTTGTCGACGAGGCCTAGGTCGGAGAAGAACTCGATTTCAGACTGTATGTTCATCCTGCTGGGAAGAAGTCAATGGGTTTGGTGGCCGTCAACGCTGCAACATCTTTCGCTTCAAACTTGAACAGCCGAATTCGCGCCACAAGCTTGGTCTCGAATTCCGTGTCGTGCAGTTCCGAAGAAATGACGCGCGCCGCGGTGATGTCGCCGGACGGTGCAATGGTCAGCTCGATCACGACCTTGCCCTGCAGCGCCGGATTGTCGCGCAATGCGCGCGCGTACATCGCATCGATCGCGCCCTTGTTCTTGGTGAACACCAGGGCGATCTCATCGGCGCTGCGCGAGGCTTTGCCGCTGCCGCCCGCTCGCGTGGCCGCCTGACCGGAAGCCCCGAGATTCGGATCCTTGACCTGCGTGGTGTAGATGCCCCGCAACGAGCCTGAACCGGAAGCGAGCCCGCTGCTGGTGGGCGAATTGATGCCGCCGCTGTTGCCGCCGGCCTTCGAGCTGATGATGCTGCGCGTGACCTGCGTGACATCGCCCGGGTCCGTGGTCTTTTGCTGATTCTTCTGGAATTTGTCCAGGTCGATCTGGCGCAGCGCCGCGAGATCATCGAGGTTCGCCAACAAGCCGCTCTTCGAGGCTTTGACGCGCGGATCCACCGGCTGCGGCGGCGTCGGCACCTTTTGTACGGGCACCTTCTCCACCGGCTTTTCCTTGGGTGGAGGGGGTGGCGGAGGCGGCGGCGGTGGTGGCTCCATGACCAGTTGCACCACGCGCTCCGGCAATGAATCCGTATTGTTGACCCGCTCGGTCCGCGGCAGAAAGGGCATGATGACCGCGACAATCGCGAACACAATGGCCAGGTTGCGCAGGATGGTGCGGAAGCGGCGCTCGGTCTCCTCCGACGGCGCCCAAGGCAGATCGTAGCGCCGGTAGTACGGCACCAGTCCTGAGGGAACGCGGCTTGCGGCGGGGTTGAGGGCAGCCATTTATGTCGCCGCCCTTTCGCGCTCGACGACGGCAAACGATACCTTGCCGTACTCCGCTTCGCTGCACGTCATCATGATCTTCTTCAACACGCTGTACGGCGTGCTCTTGTCGCCCATGATGGTGACTTCGCGCTTGGCAATATCGGCCTGCTGCGCGCTGCGGATGCTGCGATCGTTTTGCGCCATGAGCGCCGTTTTAAGGGGCGCAAAGAACGGCCCTTGATTGGCTACCAAATCCTGCAGCGAACCCACCAGGTTGCCGTCCACGTAGAGCGAATCCTTGGTGATCATGACAACCACCGCGGCGCTCGGCTTGCGGTCGGATATGGACTGGGGAATCGAGATGTTCTTCGTATTCGGCAGAATGTCCACCTCAGCCGTGTGCGCGAGCAAGAACACCACGAGAATGGTCATCATGTCGATGAAGGGAATCAGCGCAAAGTGGTTCGCACCATGCCTGCGTTCCCGATGCCGTTTGATGCGGTAAGACGTCATGTCGGCGCATCTCCGATGGCGATGTCGGGGAACAGTTCCGCCTTGGAGAACGGCGGCGTCGGAATTTGATACACGCGCACCGTGTCCATCACCTGCACCAGAACGTCGTAGGGCACGGCAGGTCCGGGCAAAATCGTCGCGTCGGTCATTTCCGGAAACTGCGATTTGATCTGACGCATGAATTCCGACAAATGGTCCAAGTCATAGCCGGCCGGCGTATTTTCAATGGTTTTCAGCGGGCCCGTATTACGGTCATTGATCAGCAGATCGTTCGGCCGGATGATCACCTCGAGCTTCAGGCCTTTCGGCAATTCAACAGGAGCGGTGTTGCTCGCCGGAAGGTTCAGCTGAAGGATGTTCGTCTTGGAAAAGACCGCGGTAAAGATCAAGAAAAACACCAAGATCACCATCATGTCGATCATCGGCACGATGTTCAAATCATCGCGCCCGTGGTGATAGCGGGCGTGATTGCGTCGGACGAGGCGCGCAGCTTTTGACTTCATGAAAGGCGACCTAGGATGCTGTCACTTTGGGTTAAATGCTGCCGCGGGCGGCGGCCGGGGATCGCACCGTCGGCGTCGGCGCCGGTTCATGAGTCTTGTCGGTCTGGCGCTCGGTGATCGAGTTCAAGAACTTCACCGACGCGATCTCCAAGCTGTCGATCAGCGAGGTGGTCTTCGATTCGAGAAACATGTGCGACAGCAGCAGCGTGATGGCGACGAACAGACCTGAGGCGGTGTTGTTCATGGCCACCGAGATCGCGGCGGCCAGCAGGCTGGCCTTCTCCGCCGGATTCGCGGTTGCGACCGCGCTGAAGGCACCGATGAGGCCGGTGATGGTACCGAGCAAACCGATCAACAGGCCGACGTTTGCCAGCGAGGAAAGATAGTGAGTGCGCTTCTCGATTCTCGGAATGACTTCGAGCAGGCTCTCGTCCATGGCCTTTTCGATGTCATCGCGGCGCCTGGCGCTCGCGACCCGCGCCACACCGTAATTCAGGATGGTGGCGATCGAAGCCTTGGAGTTGTGGCACAGGCCCACGACCTGCTTGAAGTTTCCGGCGCTCAACGCCGGCACCAGCGAGTCCCATAGGCTGCGATTGCGAATGGTTTCACGGGTCAGGTACACGTATCGCTCGATCGCGATCGAGACGCCGACCACGAATATCAAGGCCAACGGGTACAGGAATACCCCGCCGTCCTTGAAGAAATTGACTGCCGAACTCATGAAATTCATCTGCGCGCTCCTAGATAAGCTCTATCTTTCAATATGCGATTCAACCAGATTCCGTAAAATCGGCTATGACTTACTTCTCACCCTGGTCCGACGGGCGGGTCCGTGCACCATTTTGGGACGTGTCTGCTTGCACGGCCTTGTAATACACGACTTCACGCTTGAAAACGTCCCGGTCGACCGGGGCCAAGATCTCATCGACCAGGCTGTTCATCGGTTTGCCGGCCAAATCCCCGATGTCTGACTTCTTCCAGGGGACGATGTACATGACCTTTGGTTGCTCCCGATCGCCCGTCACGGTGGCGGTGCCCAATTCCAGCCGATCCGAGCTCCCCGGGGCCTTTTGACCCGTTCCGGAAGCGGATCGAGGGGCGGCGGCCGGCCGCGAGGTATTGGCGCGCGGCTCGCCCGCTTCGGTTTGGGGGGTCGCCGGCCGCGAAGTGGAGGCACGCGGCTCACCGGCCTCGGCTTGGGGTGCGGCGGGCTGTGAGGTATTGGCACGCGGCTCGCCGGCTTCGGACTGCGGCGTCGATTTGGCAGGCGCCTTTACAGGTGCTTTGGCAGCCTGCGTTGTCGGTGCGGGCGTCTCAGACGGCGTCGTAGCCGGCTCGGTCTGCTGGGCGGCGACATTCGCGCTCCAGCAGAACAGGCCAATGCTCGCCATGTTCATCAAGACTTTCATGCGGGCTCCTCCTTCTTGGCGGCGGGCGCGGGTGCGCCGACACGCTTGCGCAATTCAATCACCCAGCCGGCAACTTGTTTGTTGTCACCGGCAATTTCGAGGTAACGCTGAAACTGCTCCAGCGCTTTTTGCGGCTCGCCCAGGTACAAATCGTAGAGCACGCCCAAATTCAGATGGGCTTGCGCGTAATTTGGTTCAGCTTCGATCGCATGCAAGTAGGCCGCCTCCGCCTCCGTGAACTTGCCAAGCTTACGCTCGACGATACCCAACTCATCGCCGGCAATGGCGTTGGCAGGCGCGGCCTGCAGCGCCGCTTTGAATGCGGCCTCCGCGTCTGGTAGTCGTGAATCGTGAAGATACATCAAACCAAGATTTAATTGCGGCCCCGCAAACTGCGGATAGGCAACGCTCAGTTGTTTGAACTCGAGTTCCGCATCCGTGCTTCGGCCCGACTTCATCATCTGCAGAGCCTGGCTGTATTGCTGAGCGGCACGCGGCGGAACCGGCGTCTCGGCGGCGGCCGCAGCGCCGCCCGCGGCGACATTTGTAGAATTTACCGACCCTGCTACGGTAGAACCCGCAGCGGTTGCACCGGCGACAGCGGGCTTGGGTGCATTCGCACTCGCCGCCGCCACGGGCGCGGGCGTTGCCGGCGCGGGCTGCGTTGCCGGCGCGCGCGAAGGCTGCGCCGGCGTACTTTGACAGCCGGACAGCAGCGCAAGCACGCCGACGCTAACGAATCGATTCAACCTGCTGTTCACCGATCTCCACCTTGCCATAGCGGCCTGGATTGAGTTGCGCGAGCGCGGCAAAGCTCTTTTGCACCCACTCGTCATAGGTACCGTCTTTGGTGCGTGCGGCGTTGACCTCATGCAACTTGATGGCTCTCTCCTCGAAGGGGAAGGCCTGTTCCTCGAGCAACACGTCGTATTGTTCCAATTCGTCCTTTTTCAGATTTTTGGGTCGTTCCGAGCTCATCAGATCCTTGCCCAACTGCCGGTACAGTTCCGCGCTCTCAAACGTCGCCGCGGTGGTCACCTCGGCGACCTGATAATCGGCGGCGGCTTCAAAGGCCTTGAGCGCCGCTTCCATCGCCTTGCGCTTCTCGGCAAGTGATTTCTTGAGAGGCACGACCAGTTTGATGTTCTTGAACTCCTCTCGCGCCGGTGTCGCGAGCGTCAGCGTCGCCTTCGCGGCGAGTGCCCGGCTGCGGTCCGTGCGCGCCGTGCCCGCCGCACGATCCGCGGCGACGATATCCTTCAGCCAGTAATCGCGGCCGCTGTAGTCGCCCGCTTTCACCGCGATCAAGCTCAGCTTGTTGCGCGCTTCCATCGCGGGATTCAAAGGCTGCGGGAAATGTTTCACAAAGGCCTCGAGCATCACGCGGGACTTTGCCGAGTTGCCGGCCTTGTCGTAGAGATCCGCGGCCTGCAGGGTTGCCTCCCGCTGCACCTCCGGCGTCTCCTTGGACGATTGGGAAATCTGTTCGAATTCGACGGCTGCCTGGCCCGGCTTGTTCGACGCCGAATAGGCCACGGCAAGATTGCGGGTGACATCGACCTGGAGCGGGCTTTGTGGGAAATTACGCCGGAAACCCTCCAACACCGGTATGGCGCGGTCCCACTGCTTTTGAGTCACGAGCAGCGCAGCGGCATCGAAATCCGCGTTCGCGCGAACCTTCGAGGAGGGCGCCAGTGCGGCGACCCGCAGGAAATCATCAACCGCGGCCGCGCTGTCGCCGGCCTTGCTCTTTTGTTCGCCCTGCTTGTAGATGGAGGCCGCCAGCCTCTCGACGATCACGCTGCGCTCCGGATCATTCGCGGGCATCACTGCCTGCGCATGCGTATAGGCGACTTCCGCTTTATCAAAGACGCCTTGATCGAAATTCGAGTTGCCTATCACGGTCCAGGCGATTCGCTGTTTTGCGATATCCACCGGCGGCTGCTTCGCGAGCAGCGCTTCGGAAGCGGATACGGCGCGCAGGTAATCCTTCGCCGTGTAGAGCTCGGTTGCAGCCTTGGTCAGGACCTGAGCGCTCTCGGGATGCGCCGGGAAAGTTTGTGCGAACTTCAGAGAGCTATCGATGGTTTTCTGGTGCAGCGTCGCCCTCGCCTCGCCCGACAGTGCGTCTTCCTGCTTGCCATAGGCGATGATGGCAGCATAGCCCGCCGCGGCCGCCTTCTCATGATCGCCGTAATGGTAGGCGGTGCTCTCATATTCCTGGGCGGCATCGAGATACTGCCTGCTCTCGAATAGGGTGTCCGCCAGCAGGTAGTTGGTGACCGCCGATCCCGCCTCGTCCGGCCACGAGCGCAGATAGCTGCGGTACCACTTCGCCGCTTCCTGATAGTCGGCAACGACCTTGGTTTTCTGCGCCTGCGCGTGATAGTACTGCGCCACATCCTTGAGATTGGTCTTCAGCACCGCCACGACTTTCGCTTCGCTGTTCGGATCGCGCCCCTGCCAGTATGCGGTGCCGAAACTGTAGTTCTCGACGAACTCCTTTTTGCCCTCCAGCACCAGTTGCGGGAATCCGCCCTTTTGGTAGGCCTCGATCGCCTGCATTTCCAGCAGCGGCGCCTTCTCGTTGTTGCGGTCGAGTGAAACGAATGCGCGATAGCTGTCGGCCGCATCGGTGTAGCGTTCTTTCTCCATGTAGAGATCGCCCAAGCGCGCGTACAACAGATAAGAGTACGGGCGCGGCTGCGCGCCCTGGGGCGTGCGGCGCCTGACGAAGTCCTGAATGGTTTTTGGCCCGTCAAGATAGGAGAAGGTGATGGACATCACTCGAAAGGTGTCTTCCACCAATTCGCGATTCGGGCGGCTCAAGGTATCGAGCTCGACCAAGGCGTTCGCGTTGCGTTTGGAAATCAGCACCGAATCCAATACGCCGGCGAAGGAATCCAAGCTGCGCTCATTCTCGCCTTGCTTGAACAGCGACCAGCCATGCTTGTACAGGCTCTGGTTGTAGAACGCGGAAGTGGAGCCCGATTTGATGACCGCCTCGTAAGCGGCCTGCGCCTTCGGATACGCCTTGTCCGAGAACAGCAGCTCGCCGCGGCGAAACTGCGTTTCGTCCATGAAGCGGCTATTGGGGTATTGCGCCACGAGCCGGTCCAGGGAAGCGAGCGCCCGATCCGGCTGTGCGTTCAATTCATACGCGCGCGCCAGCTGGTAGAGCACCGAATCATTGCGCTCGTACTTGGGATAGGTCTTGAGCAGCGCGGTATACAAATGAATGGCTTCCGTCGCGCGCAATCCCTCATTGGTGACCAGCTCGCGCTCAATGCGTTCGGACTCCGAGCTCTCCAGGTTCAAGTCGCCCAGACGGCGCAGTGCCTCGGAGCGCAACGCCGCATCGCCGGCATTCAAATCCAGGAAGCGCTTGTAGCTTTCCATGGTCTTGGCCGGATCCACATTCTTCGGCGGATCGGGATTCACATCCACCTGCTGATTTTCGAGGTCCTTGATCGTCGGCGGTTTTTTGGGAGCGGCGGACGCGGCCGCGCCGAACAGCACCGCCGCCAGTATGGCCGTGCCCCATGTCAGTTGTGAGACCGAGGCCTTCATGGCTTGGTCTCCGGGGGCGGCTCAGCAGGCGTGCTCGGGGAGGCAGTGTCCGGCTTTTTTGGGGCGGCGTTTGCCGGCCCATTCGAGGTGCGGTCATAGATTGCCGCCAGCTCGTAGCGCGCCTGAACCTCATAGGTCTCGATGCGCTGCTTTTGTCCTTCGAGTTCACGGATCGCGAGCAACTGCAGAAATCCGTTTTGCCGCTCTGAGACATCCGCAAGGCGCTCGTGCAGCTGGTCGATGCGGGCGCGGATGGCCGCAACACGCGCGGCGTAACCGCCGGTCGTCAGCGGCGTGCCCGCACGCGCCTGACGGACCAGCACGGAACGCTTCTGGGTTTCCTTCAATGCGCCCTCGAGCTCTTTCACCGAACGGCGCTCATTCCACAGTCTTGCCTTGAAACTCTCCGACAGGCGCCAGTACATGACGCCCTTCATGAGCCGGTGCTTTTCCCGCATTTCCGCCAGATCCGGATCGTTCGGGTGGGCCGCGAGATAATCCTCGATGTTCTTCAGGCGCGCCCAGGTTTGCTGCTCTTCCGGAGTACCGAGCGCGGCCACGTCATTGGATTTTTCGATCTCATTGATGCGCGATTCGAAATCCACGCGCTTTTGCGTCAAGCCGTCCAAATCGGTCGCCGCCAAAACGGCGTCGGCCTTCGGCACGCGCAGGTCGTAGGCTGCCTTGCGCGTATCGAGCATGTCGTCGTAGGCCGAAACATCATCGCGCCAATCATCGAGATTGCGGCTCATGAAATTGAGTTCGCGGTAATTCTTCAGGCCCTCTTGGAATTCGTTGCTCGCAAGGAGCGCGTACAGATAACGCGACTCAGGCGCGTTGGGCAGATTGCTGAGCTGCCAGTACCAGGTCAGGGTGTCTTTCTTATCGTCGCTCAAGAGACGATCGAGCAGCTTGCCGCTGCGAATTCCTTCGATCGAATCGTCGATCTGCTTGATTTCGTTGTCGAAAGACTCGATCGCCGTGTTGTAGAACTCGGCGGCCTGTCCCAGCGCGGAAAGCTGCACGTAGGCGTACGGCACGGTGAGAAAGGACTCCTGCACCGCCGAGTCGAGCATGCTGCGCTTGCGCAATTCGAGCCACGGCACCAGGGCGCGCTTGAATTCGCCCATGCCGGCGTCCGCCCAGCCGACACCCAGGAGCGCCTTGCTCGAATACGGCCCTTCAAGGCGCACGCGCTGCAGAATCGGTTTCGCCTCCGCCGCGCGCTGTCCCTGCAGCAACGCGAAGCCGAGCGCCAAATTGGCCTTGTCCTTCAGGGCCAGCAGTTCCTCGCTGCGGGTTTGCATGGTTCCGACCCGATCCAGGAAGGTGATCGCCTCCTGCAGACGGTCTCTGCGCACCAATGCCACGCCGAGATTGAATTGCGCATAGGCAGTCCAGTCAGGGGTGCCTTTCCAATTGCTCAAGGCCGTGATGGCATCGTCGTAGCGGCCCTGCTTCATCATGAGCTGGGCCAGCAGCATGTAGCGCTCAGCGTTGATGCGCGGATCGATCTTGTCCGAAACTTCACGCAAGGCGCGCTCGGACTCGTCCAGGTAGCCGCGCTGATACCAAACCTTGCCCAGATAGAACCAGGCGCGGTTGCGTACGAATTCAGAGGTATTCTTTTTGAGCAGCGCCTCGAAGATCCTGCCCGCCTCGACGTGTTCTCCCAGCGACAGATACAGGCCGCCGAGCAGCAGCTCCGCCTCTTCGGGAGTATGCGGAACGCGGCCAAGCTGCCGTGCCGCCAGCAGCCGGGTGATCGAATCGAAATAGTCGTCTTGAAAGAAATAGAACAGCACGTCGCCGTAGGCGAGATCCTGCACCGCATGCGGCGCCAGGCCATTCGGGTCCGGCTTGGCGTTTTTTGCATACGACGCCGCCACGGGCATCGCCAGCAGCAGACCGCCGAGGACAAACGGCCGCAGTGTGTTGATCACGCTAAGGAGCCTGTCCGAGTATTCCGCGTGAGCCGCGTTGGCAGCGCGAGGGAGCGGATGCAAGGCGCGCGGCGCAGGCCATGGTGGGCCCCACGGCCAAGCCGCGCAACACCGCAGACGCCCCTCTCGCTGCCAACCCTGCGGGACCGGGCAGATTTCGCTTCAGCCTTCGTTGTCGCCTCCTCATTGGGAATAACCCAACCGCGTCGGCTCCGCCTCGCCTGAAGCGAAATCTGCCACGGTCGCGGCCACGGGGAATACTCGGACAGGCTCCTCACACATCATTCCCAGTCTTTGATCATGAACTCAGGTTGATGCTTGGGAACGCGGTCCGTGATCTTTAGTTCCAGATACTTTGCGCCGACGCCCTTGTCGAAGTTGATATTTGCGCCGCGCCGATAGTCGCGCTCGACCGGACCTTTGCCGGTGAAGAACGCCACCAGTTCATGTTTGCCGACCTTCAAGTTGCCCAAGTAGATTTGCTGCACGCCGCCCTTGAGCAGCGCATCGGCCTCGCGCGCAGTATAGAGATAGTTCTTCACTTCCTTGTTGTCGATTTTGACGGTCACGGAATCCAGCGCGAAAAAAGTGCCGACATCCATCGATATATAAAGAGCAACCTGGGTGTTGGCGGGAAACAGCAGCTCTTCCTGCAGCACGAACAGGTCTTTGTTCAAATCGACCACGTCCTTCTTCAGTCCCTGAACCTCCTGGTCCAAGGTCTTGAGCTCAGGCGGCGGCGCATCGGGAGCCGGGGCCGGCGGCGGCGCCGCGTCGGCGGGCGGAGTCTGTGC
The DNA here is from genome assembly GCA_035488895.1 of Steroidobacteraceae bacterium. GTDB lineage: Bacteria > Pseudomonadota > Gammaproteobacteria > Steroidobacterales > Steroidobacteraceae > Bog-1198. The sequence goes on along the minus strand of DATHKV010000123.1, from coordinate 816 downwards.
TGCGGGAGCCTGAGCGGGCGGGGCCGTGCCGGCCATGGCCATCCATGCCGGGGTGAGCAATGCGCCGCAGACCATCATGGATACGATTCGATACTTGAGATTCATAACTGACCTGTCTCTTTATTCGCGCAGCAATTGACGGATTTGATCGAGATACACGCGCTCATCGCCGCGCCTGAAGCCGACGGTCGAATAACGCACTATCCCTGAACGATCCACCAGGATCGTCATGGGCATTTTCTGCAGGAAGTAATCCTTGCCGATTGTCGTGCCGGTGTCGAACAAAATGGGGTACGACACGCTCATGGCCGCCGCGAACTCCTTCGCGCGGCGCAAGTCCTCATCCACGGATACACCGAGCACCACCAGGCCGGCACGCTGATAGGTGATGTTGATGCGATCGAGCGCAGGCATCTGCTGCCTGGAATCGCCATCCGAGCGCGCCCAGAAATTCACCAGTACCACCTGACCGCGAAATTCCGATAGGCGTAAATTTCTGCCATCCAAGCCGCGCAGCACAAAGTCGGGCGCCGGCTTGCCCACGATGCCCGGCGCGGCGGCAAGCGGCGCCGCAGCCATTGCCAGCCCAAGGATCACGCCGCCGACCAGCAGTGCTCTACGCATGCGCTGCAGCGATTAAAATGACGCCGAAGCGCCGCGACTCATCAATCACGCTGGTAACCCCGCTGTGCTAGACCTCTCTCTTATGGATGGGTCCCGTACCGGAAGCTTTGCGCCCTCGCTTTTCAGCGAGTTTGCCCTGATCAGACCTTATGCAAAATCGCACAATGCGAGCCGTAGTGTCAACGCAACGGC
>DATHKV010000122.1:0-7552 GCA_035488895.1 Steroidobacteraceae bacterium | reverse complement strand
GAAAGCGCCGGCGTCTGCCGCAAGCTTTTTCAAGAGGATGTTGGCCAGCAGCGCCGTGCTCTTGATGTCCCGGCGCGCCCAGCGGGTGTCGGCTGCGGTCACCGCCGCAACGCCTTTCTCGATCAGCGCGTCCGGCAGCGGATCCAGTTCGGTACAGTAGGCGAACAGCGTGGGCTTCAACCCTTCGGGCCATGCGTGATTGCGCCCAAATTCCGCGCCCCGGCTCACCTGCATGTAAAGGTGACCGTCGGCCGCCGAGTTACGCGTAATCAATTCCTGGCACACATGCGCCCAGTCGCCATGCGACATCACCGGCTGCATGCGGATGCCGCTGAGGCTCCGGTTCAAGCGGTCGAGGTGATGGCGCAGCCGGAAGGGGCGCGAATCGTAAACCGGCACAACCTCGTACACCGCGTCGCCAAAGAGAAAGGCGCGATCGAAGGGCGACACCGAGGCCTGCTCGAGCGGCAGGTAAGCGCCGTTCAAAAAACAGATGGGCAGCGGTCCGCTCATGCGAACCAGAGACGAATGGTGTCGATCAGGCGCCGCCACCAGCCGCCCGCCGCCACCGGTTTCAACGGACGCAGCGGGATGGTCTGCAGGACCTGGGTGCCGTTGAGCACGCGCAGCACGCCGACATCGGCGTCCTGCGCAAGCGGTGCAATGAGCTTGGGTTTGATCTCGACGGCGGTTTTCACATCCGCCTGGCCGCGCGCCAATGTCAGGTACAAATCATCCTTTATCCCCAACTCCGCGCTCGGTTGAGCCGCCTTCCAGACGTGCGTCGAGCCAAGCGCCGTACCGCCCTTGACGATGAGCTTGGTGTCGTAAAACGTAAAGCCGTAGCCCAAGAGTGAGGCGCTGGCATTCTCGCGCGCCTTCATGCTGGTCGAGCCGAGAACCACCGATATCAAGCGCATGCCCTCGCGGTGCGCCGAGGTCACCAGACAGAAACCCGCGGATTCCGTGTGTCCGGTCTTCAGTCCATCGACGCTCGGATCTTTTTCGAGCAGGCCGTTGCGATTCTGCTGCTTGATGCCGTTGTGCACGAATTCGCGCACCGAATAATATTTGTAGTACTGCGGGAAATCGCGAATCATGGCAGTCGCCAGCAGGGACATGTCGCGCGCCGTGGTGTAGTCCTCCGGCGAGGGAAGGCCTGAGCTGTTGCCGAAATGCGATCCGACCATGTTCAAGCTCTTGGCGGTCGCATTCATGAGCTGCGCAAAGGTGTCCTCGGTACCGGCAACCCGTTCGGCGAGCGCGATGGTCGCATCGTTCCCGGACTGCACGATCATGCCGAGGATCAGATCGTCCACCGTCACCGGCTTCCCCAGCTCGATGAAGGTGCGCGACCCCTCGGAACGCCAGGCGTGTTCGCTCACGGTGACCATGTCCTGCAATTTGAGCTTGCCGACGGCGAGCTCATGGAAAACGATGTAGGCCGTCATCAGCTTGGTGAGGCTGGCGGGCTCCATGCGTTCAGTCGCGTTGGCGGCGGCGAGAACCTTGCCGGTCTGATAGTCGATGAGAATGTAGGAGGGAGCATCAACTTGGGGAGCGCTCGGAAGCCCCGCCACCGCCGGGGGGGATGCAGTGGGTGTGGAGGGTGCGGATGATGCGGCCGGCGCGGAAGGCGAGGCCGCGGCGTGGTGTTTGGGGTGAGACTTCGCTGCCCAGCAGGTCGTGGCGAAGACTGCGGCCAGGCCCAAGCTTACAAGAACGGAACGAACCATAGTTGATGCACACCCCATTAAAGGCCGGCTAGTTTACGGGAGTATCGCTGCCCGGCAATAGCCATTAGTCGAGCGCAAGATGCGCATCGTGGACGCCAACGCGCTCGAGCGCCGCGACGATGCGATCGAATTCGGCAACGCCTTTGACGGGACCGATGCGCACCCGGTACATTCTGCGGCCCGCAATTTCATTGTCGCGCACAAATACTTTGCCGTAGCCGCCGCCCCGCAATTTTTCCAGGAGCCGGTCGGCGTTCTTGGGATCGCTGAAGGCGCCCGCCTGAATAAAGAGTGCGCCCGGGACCGGCACGGTGGAGACACCGCTGCTCAAGTCCGCCGCCTCAGGCGGCGGCGCCTCGGCTGCGGCGGTGATAGGGGCTGCGTTGAGCGGCGCGGCCGAAGGTGCCGGCGCGGCGGAGGGCGCACCTTGGACCGCTTCCAGGGTGCGAACTTCCACCATGGCCGTGCCGTTGCGCAGCATGTCGAGCTTGGCTGCCGCGGTGTACGAAAGATCGATGATGCGATTGCCGACGAACGGGCCCCGATCGTTGACGCGGACCACCACGCTGCGTCCGTTTTGCAGATTGGTCACGCGCACATACGCCGGCAGGGGCAGCGTCTTATGGGCCGCCGTCATCGCGTACATGTCGTAGGTCTCGCCGGTGGACGTGCGCACCTTGTGGAAACCGGGCCCATACCACGAGGCGACGCCGCGTTCCGCGTAACCCACGCTCGAGGATAGGACGAAGTAGCGCTTGCCCAGCACGTCATAGAACGGCGGATTACCGCTGCGGGAACGCGGCTCGACCCGCGGCACCATGTCCGGCACGGATTGCGGCGCCGGCGGCGTTTCGGCCGGCGAAACAGGCTCCGGCGCGGGGCTGGGGCTTTCAATGCGCCGCGGGGCGCTGAAGCACGCGGCCAACCCGGCCGCAATGACGACGCAGAAGGGCAGCGCCAGCGCACGCGACAATTTCACGGCGTCGTCGCGGTCGTCGCGGACCTGGCAAGCTCCGCGGCATCGTTCGAGAGCATGCGCTGCTTGACCGCGGCCGCGAGTTCGAAGACGGCCATGGCGTACAGTGCACTGTGGTTGTAGCGGGTGATGACGAAGAAATTGTTGTAGCCGACGCGCCAGTGAATTCCATCCGCCTCATCGGCGGCGATCAAAATCGCCGGCGCCTCAGGCGGCAACGCCGCGGCATCCAAGCTCACGCCCTTCGCGGCCAGCGAGGCCAAGGTTTCCGACAGCGCCAATTTGCGGCCATCCAAGTCGCCCGCCTTTTCCGGCGCGACCGTGGCTTCCGCCAGGACCGGTTCGCCGGAATTCCAGCCATGCTCCTTGAGGTAATTGCCGACGCTTGCGCACACATCCGGCCAGTCGGTCCACAGGTCGGTGCGGCCATTCGCATCCGCGTCAACGGCGAAGCGGCGGTAGTTCGAGGGCATGAACTGAGGTGCGCCCATGGCGCCGGCATAGGAGCCTTTCAGCGTGTTCGGATTCAGGCGAGCATCGCGCGTCAGCAGCAGAAATTGTTCCAGCTCCTCGCGAAAGAATTTCTCGCGCGGCGGATAGTCGAAGGACAGGGTGACCAGTGCGTCCAGAACCCGATAGTTGCCGGTGAGCCGGCCGTAGTAGGTCTCAACGCCCAAGATGGCGGCGAGATATTCCGGCGCGACGCCGGTCTTGATGCTGGCCTGATCGAGCGCCTCGCGGTGGGCGGCCCAGAATTCGGTGCCTTCGCGAATCCGGCGCTCATTGAGGAAAATCGGCCGGTACTCGTACCAGAGCTTGGCCTTCTCGGCCGGTTTGCTCATGGCATCGAGAATGGCCGGCTGGCTCTGCGCGGACTTGAGCAGCTTGCGCAGGGCGCGCTTCTTGAAGCCGTAGCCGTCTGCCATGTGGTTGATGAATTCCTTCACTTCGGGGCGCTTCAAGTCGATGGCCGCCGCCGGCTCGATTCCGATCGTGAGCAGTGCCGCGCAGAGCATGAGCTGCGTCGCGCAGGCGAGGATCTTTGAGCCGATCAAGTGCCGCTTAGGGTTCAAGATCCGATCAGCTTGCGATGCGAATGCAGCGACATGAGGATGCCGAAGCCGGCGAGCAGCGTGACCATCGAGGTGCCGCCATAGCTGATCAGCGGCAGGGGCACACCGACCACCGGCAGGATGCCGCTGACCATGCCGGAATTGACGAACACGTACACGAAGAAGCTCAAGGCGATGGCCCCGCCCGTCAGGCGTGCAAAGGTTCCCTGCGCCTGCATCGACAAGTACAGCGCGCGGCCGATCACCACGCCATACAGCGTCAGAATGAATAGTTGTCCCATGAGCCCAAATTCCTCACCGATGACCGCGAAGATGAAGTCCGTCGAACGCTCGGGGAGAAATTCGAGCTGCGCCTGACTGCCCATCATGTACCCCTTGCCGAAAAGATGGCCTGAGCCGATGGCGATTTGCGACTGGATGATGTGATAGCCGGCTCCCAGGCGATCGGTCTCGGGATTGAGAAAAGTCAAAATACGCTGGCGCTGATAGTCGTGAATGAAATGCCATGCGCCCCAGGCGGCGCCACCCAGCAGCGGAAGGGCGATGAGGATCAGCCGGATCTGCAATCCCGCCAGCAACATAACGATGAGGCCGGAGGCCGCGATCAAGAGTGCCGTGCCCAGGTCCGGCTGGGTGACGATCATGGCGGTCGGAACCGCGATCAATACTCCCATTACGATCAAATCCCACAACGTCGGCGGCAAGGGCCGTTCATGCATGTACCAGGCGCAGGCCATCGGCACCGCGAGCTTCATGATCTCGGAGGGCTGAAAGCGCATGAAACCGACATCGAGCCAGCGCTGCGCGCCTTTGCCGACGTGTCCGGTGACATCGACCACGATCAGGAGCAGCACGCCGAGCACATAGGCGATCGGCGCAAACATGCGCAGGTATTGCGGCGTCGCGAACTTGGCGAGAGCGAGCATGGCCGCCACTGCGATGCCGATATTCACCAGGTGATGCTGCACCATTTTCCAGTTCTGGCCGGACGCGCTGTACACCACCAGGATGCCGATGAAGACGATGATGGCGAGCACCCCGGTGAGCGGACCGTCCAACCCCAGCGCGCGCAAGGTGCGGCCGCCGGCGGTCAGGGTCCTGCGGGTTCGCGAGGGCGAGAATTCGTCGTAGATCATGCTTCAACGCTCATTCACTTTTCCCATGATGCTGATGAGCACCGGCCACAGCAGCGCGCCGATGAGGGGCGCCAACCAGCGGCCGAAGGCGGTCACCGGATTGCCGGTTGCGCCATCGACCCAGAAGAGCACGAATTGATAGCCTGTGAGCAGCGCGAAGACCACCAGACACTGCGACATCATGGAGAAGACGCGAATCCGCAAGCGAAGGTGCGTCGCCCACGCGCCCATGAGGGTGAGCGCGAGCGCATGCTGCCCTAAGACTACGCCGTGAATCACGTCGAGCGCCAATCCTGAGAAGAAGGCCAAGGACAGGCCGCCGGCACGGGGCGACTCGATGCACCAGTAGAACACCACCAAGACGAGAAAATCCGGCCGGAACGTATCCAGCACCGCCGGCAGCGGCAGCACGGCCATCGCGAGCGCGACCATGGCGGATAACGCCATGGGCAGGCGGCGGATTCGCGTCTCGCGCATCATTTCTTGGGCACCGGTGCGGGTTTGAGCGGCGGCAGCAGTTCCGCGGCCTGCGGTTTCAGCCACACGAACAGCAATTCCGTCGAACGGTCGAGTGCGGCAGCCGGTTTGACGTCGACATCGGCGAGCGACTGCGCCGGATCGCGCTTGACCTCCGCAATGGTGCCGACCGGGTAGCCGGCGGGAAATCCGCCGCCCAAGCCGGACGTCACCAACAGGTCGCCGGCGACCACATCGGCGCTGGTGGGCAAGTAGGGCAATTTCAAGCGATTGGTTTCGCCGGTGCCCACCGCCACGGTGCGCAGGCCGTTGCGGTTGATCTGCACGGGAATGGCATGCGAGGCGTCGCTGACCAGGATGACTTCGCTCGTGAGCTGCCCGACTCGTGCGACTTGACCGAACACGCCGCCGGAATCGAGCACCGCCTGACCCACGTAAACGCCGTCGCCCGCACCTTTGTCCACCAGGACACGCTCGCGAAAGGCATCCAGGTCGACGTTCATGACCTCGCCGATGACGAAACGGTCTGTGACGCCGGCCGTATTGTCGCGAAGCGCGCGCAGTCTCTGTGTTTCCGCCTCGAGGGCTTCATAGCGCTGTAGGCGAAATTGCGCCACCCGCAACTCCGCCTCGAGCTTGCCCTTATCGGCACGCAGCGCGTCGCGCGTGGTGACGCTGTCGCGAAACCAGTGCCAGCCTTCGAATGGCGAGGCGACAGCCACTTGCACCGGGTAAGCGACGACCGATAGAAACTGGCGGATTTTCACCAGGTGAGCGTAGCGCTTGTCGACGATGATCAGCGCCAGGGCGAGCAAGGAGTACAGAACGCAGCGGAACAAAAGTCCCGTGACTCGACCAGAGGCGTCGGTACTACGAAAGGCGACCATGGGCGGAAGAATCCCTCGTCGCTTGCATTACTCCAGTCCGAAAATGCCCGGCCCGTGTTCCTCGGTGAGCTCGAGGATCCGGCCGCCGCCGCGCGCCACGCAGGTGAGAGGGTCGTCCGCGATCACCACCGGCAAACCGGTTTCCTCCATCAATAACTTATCGACGTCGCGCAGCAGCGCGCCGCCGCCCGTGAGCACGATGCCACGCTCGGCGACATCGGCGCCGAGTTCTGGCGGTGTCTGTTCGAGCGCCTGCTTCACCGCGCCGACGATGCCCTGCAGCGGTTCTTGCAAGGCTTCGAGAATTTCATTCGAGTTCAGCGTAAAGCTGCGCGGCACGCCCTCGGACAGATTGCGGCCTTTCACCGAAATCTCCCGCACCGTTTGGCCGGGATACGCGGACCCGATCTCGAGTTTGATGCGCTCGGCCGTAGCCTCGCCGATCAAAATGCCGTAGTTGCGCCGCACGTAGTTGGTGATCGCCTCATCGAACTTGTCGCCGCCGATGCGCACGCTGGCCGCGTACACGATGCCGTTCAAGGAAATGACCGCAACCTCGGAGGTACCGCCGCCGATGTCGAGCACCATGGAGCCGCGTGCCTCTTGGACGGGCAGGCCGGCGCCCACGGCAGCGGCCATCGGCTCAGGGACGATATCGACGCTGCGCGCCCCGGCGCCCTCCGCCGATTCCTTGATGGCGCGCCGCTCGACCTGGGTGGAGCCGAACGGGACGCACACGAGCACTCGGGGAGAAGGGCTCAAAAAGCGGTTGCCGTGTACCTTTTTGATGAAGTACTGCAGCATTTTCTCGGTGTAGGTGAAATCCGCGATGACCCCGTCCTTCATGGGGCGAACGGCGGTGATATGGCCGGGCGTGCGGCCCAACATGTTCTTGGCTTCGACCCCGACGGCGACGATGATTTTGCCGCCCCGCGTTGGCTCATCCTGCACCGCGACCACGGAGGGCTCGTTCAAAACGATGCCTCTCTCGCGGACGTAAATCAGGGTGTTTGCGGTTCCAAGATCGATTGAGAGGTCATTGGAGAAATAACCTCTAAGGCGTTTGAACATAGGGAATTTTCTTGGGCTATTAGGGGTTAAAAAAAGATCGGCTAATGTAACAACCGACACGACATATCACAAGGCAACGTGTATCATCCCCCAGGCTTAATTTGCGTGAGTTGCTGCGCATTTTGAGCACCAACCCTATGAGCCTGACCCGTCAAGACGTCGAAAAAATCGCGCACCTTGCGCGACTCTCCATCAC
>DATHKV010000121.1:0-13343 GCA_035488895.1 Steroidobacteraceae bacterium | reverse complement strand
GAGCTTTAGGGCGGGACCCTCAAACTCACAGTGCTAGACGACGAGTCTCGCGAGTGGCTACCATCAATCGGCGGCCGCATGCGCAATCGTAGGGCGAAAATCGGGTGTCGCCGAACACGCGACCGTAACGTCGGCATCACTGCGCCGAGGTACTAATGCAGCAACCCAAACACCGCGACGCCATTGGTGGTACCCACGAAGACCTTCCCGTCCGCGACGGTCGGCGTGATGTACTTGTTGCCGGCGCCGAAGTGATCCCGATTGGCCGCCGCCTGATTGCTGTTGTAGAGCTCGTGCGCCAGATTGGTTGCATCGTAGGCGTGCAGGACGGCCGTACCCGTATTCTCGTGGGCCCAGACGATGCCGTTGGCCGTGCCATTGGCCGACACGCTCGGCGCGGTGCCCGGATAGGTGAATGACGTCGACGACTGCGATTGCGGCGTGGCAGCGAGCCTGGCGTTGGAGATCGGAAAGGCTTTCAATGTGCCGGACACGGGACCGTAGTACACGGTGCCGTTGAAGTACGCAGGCGTCGACCAAATGCCGCCGGGCAGCACGCTATTCAATGTCTGGTAATTGCTGTTGGCGTTCGCGTTGAACTTCCCCATGGAGTCCCGATCGACGACATAGATATTTCCGTCCTTGCCTGCGCCCACCATGAGATGCCGGACTTTGCTGGTGGAGTCCATCAAATCCGGCAGCAGCATTCCGCCGCCGGAGCCCAAATCCAAATCTTTAGACGACTCGTCGACTTCATTGGACATGGCGAAATAATCCAATACGCTCAAGCCCGCACCGGCATTCGAAATTTTGAGGAATGAATTGCCGAAGTCCCCACGGTTGGGGAAACCGTTGGCGTCCATCGTGGTCTCGAATGCGCCATTTGCTGAAAGAACATAAATATTGCCCGCGGTATCGGCCGCGGGACCGCCGCCCGCCATCCAAATCGCGGGCCCAGCGTTGCTATTGGCGGCAATGTTGAGAACACCGTTGCGCGCCAGCGTGGTTTGCGAAAAACTGATGACCCAACCGCCGTAGGGCGTGATGTCGCAGTGCGACGTCCAGCTGGTGTAGATCGTGCCGTTCAACAGCAGCAGTGCGGCGCGCTCTTCGTAGCTCTTGGGGTCGAACGTGGACGTCGCGGTTCCGGTGGTTGGATACGAGGCGGTGATCTCAACCGGGCCGTTCAGCAGCTCCGCGCCCGTGGTGACATCGAGTGCGTGCAGGCGCTGATGATACTTGGAGGTGCCGTCGATCGACATGGCGACCACGTAGATCGTGCCATGGGCTCCGGCATTGCGATCGATCACCGGTGTGGAGGTGATGCCGATTTCGGGAGTGACCTGACCGCAGCCGCGTGTGTCGCTCGGAGTCTCTCCCGCGCCGATCAGGGATACATGCCATAGGACGGCGCCCGAGTCCGAATCGAAGGCATATACCGAGCCGTGCTCCGTGGCGACGAATACGGCGTTGGAAAAGCCAGCGCCGATGGCGAGTTTGGACAGGTACAGGGGTTGCGCATCGACTTTGCCGTCCACCGGCAAGAGCCGCAGAAGTCCGAATGTTGCGGACGCGACATTGGCCACCGTCAGCGATGTCTCCGACAGGTTCTGACCGCTGCGGCTCAGGTCGTTTTTGTACGTGGGGACGTCGATTCCACGGGTTGGCACCGTGACGGGAGCCACCGTCAGTTTGGCGCTGCGGCTGGTTACGCCGCCGGCCGAATTGGTGACGACGACTTGAAAGGTCGTAGCATCGTCGGCGAGTATCGCGGCGGGCGTTGTGTAGCTCGCGGCGGTCGCGCCCGAGATCGAAGTGCCGCCCTTCCGCCATTGGTAAGAGAGCGGGGCTGTGCCGCTTGCGGTGACGGTAAAAGTCGCCGTTTGTCCGACGACCACGCTTTGGTCGGCCGGTTGTGTCGTGATGGAAGGAGCGACCGGGGCGCTGCCGCCACTACTACTACTGCTGCTGGTACTGCCGCCACTGCTACTGCTGCTACTACTACTACTACTACTGGTACTGCCGCCACTGCTACTGCTGCTACTGCTACCAGTGCTGCTGCCGCCACTACTACTGCTACCGCTGACATCAACACCAGACCCGCAACCGAGCAGCAGCAGGCACAACTGCATGACGAGCGTGGCCGCAATTGTCGACTTCATAGGAGCATCCCGGCGAAACGGTGTCAGTGGCTTATAGCCCCTCAGTGTAGCGCCATCAAGAGTCGGCGGTTCGCGACGAATCGTGGGAAACCACTGACATATCGCCAAATCGCGCCTGCAAGACGGCGATGGCCGCAATTGCAGCCGTCTCCGTTCGCAACACGCGAGGACCCAGTCCCAAGCGACCGAAAGCGGATAAGTCAAATGCCTCGAGTTCTTCCGGCGCGAAGCCACCCTCGGGTCCGATGGCGATTTGCGCACCGCTTGCCGCGGAGTCAGCGAAGTCGATCGTTTGGGCGGGCGGCGATGCCTGGCCCGCGCGCTCCGGTTCCAAAACCAGGCGCAGGAGTTCACCGGATATGTCGGGCGGTTCCAGGGCGCCCAAGTAGCTGAGCAGTGGCTGCGGCGCTTCCACCGTGGGTAGTCGATTGCGGCCGCATTGCTCGCAGGCGCTCACTGCGACCGCGTGCCAGTGCGCTTGTTTCGATGCGGCTTGCCCCGCGTCGAGCCTCACCACGCTGCGCTGGCTCAACACCGGCACGATGCGCGCGACGCCGAGTTCCGTGGCCTTTTGCACGATGAAATCCATGCGATCGCCGCGCGGCACGCATTGCACCAGGGTCAGTCTGAAGGGCGACTCCCGATCAAGCGAGCGCGCCGCACCGATCGATGCCGACACGCGAGAGCCGCGCACGGCTTCGATGGTGCCGCCGTATTCCCGGCCGTCGCCATTGAAGAGCACGAGCTCATCGCCGCTACGCGCACGCAATACCTTCACCAAATGCGCGGCCGTGTCCCGCGTCAGCTCGACCAGACTGCCGGCGTTCAGCGCGCCGTCGATGAAAACGCGGGTCAAGCGCACGGAATGCGCTCGTGGCGGCGTGTGGCATTCATATGCGCACAATTGTCGCATATGCTAGCGGCATGCAAGTCGACCTCGAAAGCGGGCTGATGCGCGGCGCGCGGCAGGTCGCGTCGCCAAACTTCGATGCGCGTCCGCCCGGCGTGGACGCGGAGCTGATCGTCGTGCACGGCATCAGCCTGCCGCCGGGGGAATTCGGCGGACCCTGGATCGACCGGCTGTTCACGAATACGCTGCCGCTCGACATGCACCCTTATTTTGCCGAGATCGGGGAAGTGCGGGTCTCGTCGCACCTGCTGGTGGCGCGCGACGGCGAACTGACGCAATTTGTCAAATTCACTGATCGCGCCTGGCACGCCGGCCAGTCGAACTACAATGGCCGCGCGGCTTGCAATGATTTCTCCATCGGAGTGGAACTCGAAGGGTCCGATACCCTGGCGTACGAAGCCGCCCAATACGAGACTCTTGCGAAGGTCGTGGCCGCCCTCTGTGACGCCTACCCTCGATTGTCTCCGGACCGGCTGGTAGGGCACAGCGATATTTCTCCCGGACGCAAGACGGATCCGGGTCCGGCGTTCGATTGGCAGCGCGCAAGAGACTGCATTTCCGCAGCCTGCCGCGGCTCTTCGAGCCGCTGAGCCGCTAGGGTAAACCCCGGCTCTGGGTACAACGTGAACCCGTTCACGTTCGTTTTCAGCAGATTTTTCACCCCTAGCCGACACTAAGGTGAGGTTGTAATCCATACCGAGCCGGTGAGGGGGAGGGCTATTGTTTCGTTGGTTCACGGACCTCCCGATCGAGCGCAAGCTGCGTGTGGTGATAGCGGTTCCCGCAATGGTGGCATTCGCCATAGCGATAGCCATGCACGTTGCGACCAACCTGCTGCATCTGCGCACGGAGATGCAAGAGCGTGCGGCGGCCATCGGACGCACGACGGGCGTCGACGGAATCGAGGCGCTCGCCCGCGGCGACACTGCGGCTGCCATCGGCGCATTGCGCGGCTTGCGCGACGAACCGATGGTCGACATCGCCGAAGTGTATCTGCCCGATGGGAAAAAGATCGCGACCTACGATCGCGCCGTCGACGGTGTGTTCCTGGGTCTCAGCGGCACGCCGGCCCGCATGCGTGCAAACCAATTCCAAGTCACGGCGCCTGCCGCGCACGAAGGCGCAGTGCTCGGCTACGTCCACATTATCGTGCCGGTCGCCTCGCTGTACCCGTACTGGCGGGACTATGCTTTGATCAGCCTCGCGGCCATCGCCACCGCCATCTTGATTTCCTACTGGCTCGCCGCCCGGCTGCAGAAGCAAATCTCAGGACCCATCGTCAATCTCGCGCACACGATGCAGCGGGTCTCCGTGGAGGAAAACTACGGCCTGCGCGTGGAGCGCAGCTCGGATGACGAGATCGGAACGCTCATCGATGGATTCAACCAGATGCTCGCGCAGATCCGGCATCGCGACTCGCGCCTGGAGAAATATCGTCAATATCTCGAGCAGCAGGTCGCCGAGCGCACGGAGAATCTGGGCAGCGCCAATCGCGAGCTGCAGGTGGTGATCGACGAGGCCACCCTGGCCAAGGAAGCGGCGGAACGCGCCAGCAGCGCCAAGAGCGAATTTCTCGCCCGCATGAGCCACGAGATTCGCACGCCGATGAACGGCGTCATGGGCATGTCGGAACTGCTGCAGGCGACCGAGCTTACGCCGCGGCAAAGGCATCTGTCGCAGACCATTTACCATTCCGCCGGCGCGCTGCTGCAGATCATCAACGACATCCTGGACTTCTCGAAGGTCGAAGCCGGCAAGCTGGAGCTCGAATCCATCGAGTTCGGTCTGCGCGAGACGGTGGAGCAGGCGATCGAGATTTGCGCGGCGCGCGCGCATGCCAAGGGACTCGAGCTGGCGTGCGATGTGGGTCTCGACGTACCGGCCAAGGTGCGCAGCGATCCGATGCGGCTGCGCCAGATCCTGATCAATCTGGTCGGCAATGCCATCAAGTTCACCGACACCGGCGAAGTGATCGTGCGGGTCAAACTCATCGGTCATGTCGATCTGCTGAGATTCGAAGTAAGCGACACCGGCATCGGCATCTCTCCGGAAGTCCAGGGCGACATCTTCAACGCCTTCAGCCAGGCGGACTCGTTCACCACGCGCAAATACGGCGGCACGGGCCTTGGGTTGGCCATCTGCCGCGAACTGGCGACGCTGATGGGCGGCCAGATCGGCGTCGACAGCGTGGTGGGCCGCGGCTCGGTGTTCTGGTTCGAGGTGCGGCTCGCCGCGGTGGTGGAGGCGTCGCCGACGTTTACCCGCCTGCCGAGGATGCGGCTGGTCGGCCTGCACGCGCTCATCGTGGACGACAACACCAGCACCCGGGGCATTCTGGCGCGGCATTTGAATTCTTGGGGCGTCGAGGTGGTGGCCACCGAATCCAGCGCGGACGCGCTTGCCGTGCTCGATTCCGACGAAGGCGCCCGCTTCGATTTCGCGCTGCTGGACGATCAAATGCCGGGCATGAACGGCATCGAGCTCGCGAGACGCATTCGCGAGGACGCGCGTCTGGCGGCGATGCAGCTCATCATGCTGACCACCCGCGACAACCATGAAAGCAACTCCGATACCATGCAGTTGTTCGCCGCGATCCTCACCAAGCCCCTGCGCCGTTCGCAGCTGCTGAATTGCGTGACACGCGCCATGACTTCGGCACCGGAGATGGGCGTGGAGGAAACCGCCATCCGCGCGGCGCTGCCGGCCGCGGCGGCGGCACGCACCTTCGTGCCGAAGATTCTGCTGGTCGAAGACAATCCCGTGAACCGGGAAGTCGCCGTCGGAATGCTGGAGAGCCTGGGCTGCGTGGCGCACGCGGCGGAAAACGGCTGGATCGCCATCGAGGCGATGAACAACGATGCCTACGATGCCGTGCTGATGGATTGCCAGATGCCGGTGATGGACGGCCTGACGGCGACGGCCGAATTGCGGCGCCGTGAACAGAACGCAGGAGGCGCGCGCCTGCCCATTATTGCGTTGACCGCCAACACCATGGAAGGAGATCGCGAACGATGTCTCGCGGCAGGCATGGACGACTTTCTGAGCAAACCCTTTTCCCAACAACAGCTGGCGGCGATGCTCCGGCGCTGGCTGGCACTGCATGTTCTGCCGGAATCCGAGCGGCGCGAGGGCTCGCGGTTGCCGTTGGTCGATCCCGCTGTGCTGCGCAACATTGCGGCGTTGGCGCGGCCGGCCTTGCTCGATTCCATGATCGAGCTGTACCTGCAGCATTCGCCGCCCATGATAACGGCCATCGAGCAGGCCGCAGCGAGCGGTCAGGTCGAGGCGCTGCAGGTGGCGCTCCACACCTTCAAGTCCAGCACCGCCAATCTCGGCGGCGTGCGGCTCGCAACGCTCACCAAGGAATGCGAAGCCCTCGTGCGCGAGGGCGGCATCGCCAAGGCGGCGCCCGCGGTCCAGAGGATTCGCAAAGATTATCAAGACTTCTGCAGCGCGCTGATGCAGGAACGATCGCCGAGCGCGGCGTAGCGGTCCAGAGAAACCGATGAACCAATCCGACAATCAGATTCCTGGCGCAGCGACCGTACTCGTCGTCGACGACGATCCCGGCGCGAGGCTACTCGTCGGCAGTGCACTGGAGGTGGCGGGATTTCGCGTCATCACGGCCGCCGACGGCAATAGCGCGATTGCCGAGTTTCATGCCCACCCGGCCGACTGCGTGGTTCTCGATGTGGTCATGCCGGGAATGAGCGGCTTCGATGTCTGCCGCGCGCTGCGCGCGATGCCGAGCGCGCGTCACGTGCCGATCTTGATGCAGACCAGCTTGGATGATATGCAGTCGGTGCAACGCGCCTACAACGCAGGCGCCACAGACTTCTCCTCGAAAGGCATCAACCCCATGTTGCTGGCGGAGCGCGTCAAATTCCTGGTGCGGGCCAAGGAGACGCAGGATCAGCTGCGCGAAAGCGAAGCGCGGGTTCGCTACCTTGCCTACTATGATCCACTGACCGGATTGCCCAATCGGCAAAGGCTGCTGCAGATCCTCGAACAGCAGGTGGAATGGGCCAATCCACGGCAGCGCGGCCTCGCCGTGCTGATGCTCGACGTCGACAATTTCTCGCGTATCAACGATACCCAGGGGCAGGCGGTCGGCGACAGTCTTCTCAAGGAGATTTCGCATCGCCTGCAGCTTTGCCTGCGCGACAGCGAGCGCACGCTGCAGAACGATGGCTCGTTGAACGATATCAATGATTGGGTGGCGCGGACCGGCGGCGATGAATTTGCGCTGGCATTGCCGGGCATTTCCACGACCGACAGCGTCCAGGTCGTGGCGCAGCGCGTGCAGCTCGCCCTGGCGAGGCCCTTCGTGTTCGCGCAGCAGGAAATTCCGCTGTCGGCGACGATGGGCGTGAGCCTGTACCCAGGCGATGCACCCAATGCGGAGGCGCTGATCAAGAATGCCGACGCCGCCATGCATCACGGCAAGAAGGCCGGGCATGGCCGGTTGGAGTTCTTCAAGAAGTCGATCAGCACGCGCGCGGCCAAGCACCTGTCGATGGAAGCGGATCTGCGCAAGGCCCTGGAACGCAGCGAGTTCACGCTGAACTACCAGCCCCGTCTGGCAGTCGAGGGCATGCGCGTGGAGGCTGTGGAGGCGTTGCTGCGCTGGATGCACCCGCAGCGGGGGTTCGTCTCGCCGGATGAATTCATTCCGCTCGCCGAGCAAAGCGGCTTGATCGTGGAGATCGGCGATTGGGTATTGCGCGAAGCGTGCGCGCAGGCGCGGCGCTGGCGCGATGAGGGCAATCACGGCTGGCAGGTTGCCGTGAACGTTTCGGGCGTGCAGTTTCGCGACGGCAGCCTGGTGGAGCGCGTGTCGCGCGCCATCAACGCGGCCGGGATCGAGCCGCGCATGATCGAGCTGGAATTCACAGAAGGCGCCCTCATCGAATATTCCGCGATGGTGAGCAAGGCGGTCAACTCGCTGAAGGAATTGGGCGTCGCAACCGCGCTGGACGACTTCGGGACCGGCTACAGTTCCCTGTCATACCTGCGGCACTTTCCCATCGACACGCTGAAAATCGACCGCGTATTCGTGCGCGACATCGTCTCGAAGAGCGGCGGCAAAGCGCCGCTGGTCGACGCCATCATTGCGATGGCCAAGAGCCTGGGGTTGGAAACGGTGGCGGAGGGCGTGGAAACCGAAGCGCAGTGGCACTACCTGAAGTCACGGCACGCCGGTCAGGTTCAAGGATTTCTATTCTGCCGGCCGCTGGCGATCGTGGATTTGGAGCGCTGGCACGGCGAGTGGCTGCACTCTCACGAGCACGCGGCCGCGAACGCCGGCTAGGAGCCGGGTTCCTGGAGCTCAACCCTTCGGCAGAGCGGTTCGGCGCCAAACCACCTCGCCGCCGGCGCCGCGCGCCAGCACCCGCGCCATGACGAACAGAAGATCCGACAGGCGGTTCAGATATTTGAGTGCATCGGCGGAAACGTTTTCAACGCGCGCCAGGGACCAGCAGCGCCGCTCGGCGCGCCGGCAGATGGCCCGTGCAAGATGACAGGCGGCCGCGGCCGGGCCGCCGCCGGGCAGAATGAACTCCTTGAGCGGAGGCAGGTCTTCGTTCAATCCATCCAGTACCGTTTCGAGCCGATCGACGTGCGCCGAGCCGATCATGACGTGGCCGGGAATGCACAGCTCGCCGCCGAGGTCGAACAGGTCATGCTGGATCTCGGTCAGGGCGCGCTGAATATCGACGGGCAGGGCCGGATTGCCCAGAATCACGCCCACGGCGCTGTTGGTCTCATCAACCGTGCCATAGGCTTCGACGCGCAGGTTCTCTTTGGCGACGCGGGTTCCATCGCCGAGACCCGTGCTGCCGTCATCGCCGGTGCGCGTATAAATTTTGCTGAGTCGATTACCCATGGTCAGGTTTGCTATCTTGGCGTTCCATGAAACATTCCCCAGAGTTGCAGGCGGCGCTGGACGCGGCGGAAAAAGCGGCGGATATCGCCCGCTCATTGTACCAGCGCAATATTGAAATCCGCATCAAGGCGGATAAATCGCCGGTCACGGAAGCCGATGTTCGTTGCGAAATGGCGATTCGCGAAATAATCGAGGCACGCTTTCCCGCGCACGGTTTTCTTGGCGAGGAAACCGGGCTGCATCGCTCGGACGCTGAATACCTTTGGATAGTGGATCCCATCGACGGCACCAAAGCCTTCGTGCGCGAGTACCCGATGTTTTCCACGCAAATAGCGCTGATGCGCGCCGGTGAGATCGTGCTGGGCGTGTCGAGCGCACCGATCTACGGCGAAGTGGCGTACGCGGAGCGCGGACGCGGCGCATTCCTCAACGGCAGGCCCATCGCCGTCAGCAAGGTCGCCACGATCGAGTCGGCGCATTTTTCCTGCGGCAACATGAAAAGCCTGGCCACGGGGCCGCAATGGCTGCGCTACGGTGCGATGATCGCACGGGCCAACCGTATTCGCGGCTACGGCGATTTCTTGCACTATCATCTGCTCGCGGCAGGCAAGATCGACGCGGTCATTGAAACCGACATCAATATTCTCGATATCGCCGCATGCGTGGCCATTGTGAACGAAGCGGGCGGCCGATTCACCGAGTTGAATGGCGCACCGATCACGCTCAAATCAACGAGCGTGCTCGCCACCAACGGGGCGATGCATGGTCCTGTGCTGGAGGCGTTGGGTTAAGGGACCTGCTGCGGCCAGCGTATCTCCATGGCCGTTGAAGGACCTATGACCGCCTCGTCGAGCGTTTCAGCCTGCTGCCACCGATCAGCGCTCAGCATGCGCCGTCCCGCCATGATCTCCGCCGTGCGCTGCGGATAGAGCGGCACCTGGCCCGGATCGCCGAAGCCATCGGGAAACCGGGGTGCATCGTTGCCGGGCAGGTACTTGTCGCTGGCCCCCACCGTGTGCAGCAATTCGTGGGCAATCACCACGTTGTTTGCGCCGCTCATTTCAGGCGCCGCGAACGCGTAGACCACGCCGATCAGGCCCTTGGTGAGCCCCGATGAGTGCGGCACCTCGGGGGTCAGCGCCGGATCGTGATACAGCACGAACATGCGGATGTCCTCCGGTTCGTTGACGTGCCCGCTCACCCGCCACGCCCAGTAGCGCAGCTTCAAGCTCCACCACGCCGTCGCAAGCGCTCCCGCATCCGGCGCACGCTGCGGCGGCCGATCGTGCAATTCGGGTCTGAGCCGGGTCCTGACCGGCTCGCTCTCTGCGAGGCCGTGGCGCCGCGCCTCGCGCATAAAAAAATCATCGATCGCCTTGAAGCGATTGGCGTCGAGCCCCGCCACGTAGCGCAACGTGACCGCACTGTCGTCCGCCGCGATGGGATAGACGGCGACGTACAGCGGTTCACGCCAGCGTGTGCTGCGATAGCGGTCCTGCCAGGTGGTCAACGCCACCATCAGCAAAATCAACAGCAAGATGAGAATCCGCAGCATCTTGAATCCGCCGCGGGGCGGCGGATCGCGGCGCGGTTTCAATCGGAGGCTTCGACGTTGAATTCGACCACTTCGCCGTTGCTCGAACTGTACGAGACAATCAACGGCTTGCAGCACACCGGACAATCTTCGATACAGGATTGTTCGGGAACCGACAGATCCAGCGTCAGCGTGATCGGTTCCCAGCAATGCGGGCAGGTAGCGTTATGCCCTTGAACGAGGATCATGCTGCGCCACGCTCATGAAATATTCATCAATTTCAATAGGTTATATGGATGAAGGGCCATCGCTTCAGTCTATCGGTCGCTCCCGTCGCGCGCAAGCCACCGCCGCGCGGCGGCATGTCCCGACCGCTATACTTCTTCATTGGCCTTTGGGGATAGAATTACGAGGAAACATGGAGCCGACCGATACTTCCAAACCTGATTACTTCCATCGGGTTGTAGATTGCCAGTGGGCGTGTCCAGCGCACACGGACGTTCCAGAATACATTCGCTTGATTGCGCAAGGCGAATTCACCGATGCGTACATGGTGAACCGCGAATCGAATGTGTTTCCGGGCATTTTGGGGCGGGTGTGCGACCGGCCCTGCGAACCGGCCTGCCGCCGCGGCCGCATCGAAGAAAAACCGGTCGCGATTTGCAGGCTGAAACGCGTCGCCTCCGACAATCGCGATGACATCACGGGGCGATTACCCAAGGCGCCGCGCGAAAAAAACGGCAAGCGCATTGCGTGCATCGGCGCCGGCCCCGCTTCGCTGACCGTTGCCAATGATTTGCTGCCCTTGGGATACGAGGTCACGATTTTCGAGCAGTACGGCGTGCCGGGCGGACTGATGCGCACGAACATTCCGGCATTCAGACTTCCTGCGAAGGTGCTCGACGAGGAAATCGGCTACATCGTGGATATGGGCGCCGACCTGCGTCTGAACTCGCCGATCAAAAGCATGAAGCAATTGCTCGATGCCGAAGAATTCGACGCGGTGTTCGTCGGTTCGGGGGCGCCCAAGGGCAAGGAACTGGAATTGCCCGGCCGCCACGACACCGATCGCATTCATATCGGCATCACGTGGCTCGAGTCGATCGCGTTCGGCCATATAGAGAAGGTCGGTGAGCGGGTTCTGATCATCGGCGTGGGAAACACCGCCATGGATTGCTGCCGCAGCTCACTGCGGCTCGGTGCCAAGAATGTAAAAGTCATGGCGCGCAAACCGCGGCAGTTCTTCAAGGCCTCCGAATGGGAGCTCGAGGACGCGGAGGCGGAGAAAGTCGAAATCGTCATCAATCACGCGCCGAAATCCTTTGTCATCGAAGGCGGCAAGCTGACGGGCATGATGTTCGAAAAACTGGAATACGACATCGAGAACGGCGACATCAAGGCGACGCGTTCCCTGGGCGACGTGTTCTTTCCCTGCGATGACGTGATTCTTGCGATCGGCCAGGAAAATGCCTTCCCCTGGATCGAAAAGGGCATCGGCATCGAGCTGGACAAGTGGCACGTGCCCAAGGTCGATGGGCGCACCTTTCAATCGACCCGGCCAGAGGTATTTTTCGGCGGCGACGCCGCGTTCGGGCCGAAGAACATCATCTGGTCGGTCGAGCACGGCCATCAGGCGGCGATTTCCATCCACAAGTTCTGTCACGATGAATCGCTCGATGAGCGGATGCCGCGCGGCGTGACGCTGTCGAGCCGCAAGATGGGCATGCACGAATGGGCTTACAAGAATGAATATAACGGCGTCGAACGCCGCCTGGTGCCGCACGTCGGGCTGGTCGAACGCTTCAAGAAAATCAACATCGAGGTAGAGCTGGGCTTTAGCGCGGAAGAAGCGGCGCTCGAGGTGCAGCGCTGCTTGAATTGCGACGTCCAGACGGTCTTTTCGGCCAAGTTGTGCATTGAATGTGATGCATGTATCGACATTTGCCCGGTGGATTGCCTCACCATTGCGCCCAATGGTCCGGAAACGGAATTGCGCGCACGCTTGACCGCGCCGGCCACCAATCCGACCCAGTCGCTGTACGTGTCGGCGGCGCTGCCGCAAACCGCGCGAGTAATGGTGAAGGACGAGGATGTTTGCGTGCATTGCGGCTTGTGCGCGGAGCGCTGTCCGACGGCTGCATGGGACATGCAGAAGTCGACCATTCGAATTCCGCTCGCCGTCGATGAGGAGGTTCGCGCATGCCCAGCTTGATTGCCGAGGTCAACCGCGTAAACGATTTCGTGGTGAAGTTCGCCAACGTCAACGGCACGGGCTCGGCCAGCGCCAATTCGCTGATCATGAAGGCGATCTTCCGCATGGGCGTGCCGGTCACCGGCAAAAATTATTTTCCGTCGAATATCCAAGGGCTGCCGACGTGGTACGAGATTCGGGTGACCCGCGACGGCTACGCCGCCCGGGCGAGCCACGTCGACATCATGGTCGCCATGAACGCCGAAACCTACTCCAAGGATGTTCGGGAACTGCGCTCCGGCGGGTATTTGATCTATGACTCGACCTGGCCGCGCAGCGCGCTGCTGCAGCGGGGCGATATCACGGTGATTCCCGTGCCGCTCGCGAAACTCGTGAATGAGAATTTCGACGGCGTGCGCAATCGCATTCTGTTGAAGAACATCGCCTATGCCGGCGTCCTGGCTGCCCTGCTCGACGTCGACCTCGAAGTGATCAGCGGGCTCTTGAGCGAGAGCTACGGCAAGAAGCCGAAGCTGCTCGACTCGAACACCAAGGCGCTGCGGCTGGGGTACGACTACGTCAAGGAAAATCTGACCTCGCCGCTGCCGCTGCGGGTCGAGCACATGGAAAAGACCCGCGGCCACATCATGATCGACGGC
>DATHKV010000120.1:0-2089 GCA_035488895.1 Steroidobacteraceae bacterium | reverse complement strand
CGGCAAAGTCGTCGAAACCGGCACGCACAGCGAGCTGATGGCTCGCGGCGGTGAATACGCCAGCTTGCAGCGCGCCCAGCAACAGTCGCAGCAGTCGGGCGAAGTCTCGGCCCAGGCGCTCGACGACGAGCCCGAATCCGTTCCTGCGCCGTACGTTGCTCCGCCTGTGGCCGAGCTACAGCTGAGCTGGGCGGCCGACAACGATAGCCTGAGCATCGAAGCGCCAGGCGCCGCGCCATTGCGAGTCTCCGCGCGCCGCTGCTTTCCGCTGACTGACCCGGAGCATTACCTCAGCCTGGTCGACGCCCGCGGGCACGAAGTCTGCTGCCTCGAGAGCAGCCTGGAGCTGCCGCTCGAAAGTCAACGGGCGTTGCGCACCGCGCTGGCCGCGACCGAGCTGTTGCCGCACGTCCAGCGCATCGAAGCGGTGCGCGAGCAAGCTACCCAATCGTCATGGCAGGTCGTCACCGATCGCGGGGCTCGCGACTTCGTGGTCGAGCAAGAAGACCACATCCGTCGCCTCGCCGACGGCCGTCACCTGATCACCGATCAACACGGCATGCGCTACCTCGTCCCGCGCCCCGAAGACCTCGACGCCAAAAGCCGCAAGCTGCTCTCGAGTTTTTCTTGAGTGGGCTGCCAAACCGCAGCCCACTAACGATTGATCACATCTCCCAGCAGGATTTTGCGTGCGATGTGAAAGCCGGCTTCGAGGACGAGTAGCTCTTCGAAGCCGCGTCCCAGCGTGAGCCATCCTGGGTCGCCGTTGTTCTTGATGTGGCCTCCTAGCCGAGCCAGCGCCAGGAGAGCGGCGTTGTTTGTGACCAACGGCTTCGACAGATTGAGGTGATGCTGGAGGATGGCTAGCTGCACCTCGGTGAAGGCCGATGTCGCTCGGCCCTTGGGATCCTGCCGTGCGAGGGATCTGATCAGCAGCAGACGCCACGCGATTACGGCGAAGACGGCCAGAGCATTGGTGAGCGCGTGATACGACTCAAGCTGCCGCTTTTCAAAGGCGCATCCAGTCTTGAGCACCTTGAAGAAGTCCTCGATGACCCAACGTGATCGGTAGTTGTCGACGACCGCAAGGAGCTGCTTCTTCGTTTCTACGGGTTCCGTCGTAACGAGCAACCAGTCGATCGGGTCTTCGCCGCGTGGTGGCGACTTTTCCCAAACGTAGACGACGTTGACCTTGAGGGACTCTACCGCTGCATGACCCGTTTTTGGTCGCCGAAAATCGACGGTGCTGCTGCCGATAGAAAGCTTAGCGGTTCGAGCTTTTCGCGTGATTTTGCGTGCCCCGGGGATGGTGTGATGCCGCTTGGTCGCAAACCGAGCCGAGACCTCGGCCTTACGGTAGGCACGCGGTTTCAGACGCTGCAGTACGTCTTGCAAGTAGCCGGCGCCGTCGGCCAAAGCCCGCTCCTTGTCGCCGCGAATGATGAAACGTGCCTTGCGCTCAACGGCTGCTGCCATGAGATCGAAGATGTCACCCTCTCGATCCATGACGTGGATGCACTCGAAGCCGTCTCGCCGATCCTCGACAGCGTCCAGCATTCGAAACCAGCGTAACGACTCGCGTTTCGGGTCTTGTGAGGTGTAATACGAGTGCGGCTTGCGCGTTTTGCCCTTCCGCTTCGTCCGTACGAAGTGTTCTAGACCGCAAACCCCCAACGGCAACCGTGCCTCCCCGGGCAGCACGGCGAGGGAGAAATGCGCATAAAATCCAGGGTTTTTGCTGTTGGTGAAGCCCAGTCCTTCGCGGGCATCGCCCTTGAAATCGAACTCAGTGGTGTCGTGAACGATCAAACAGGTGGGCGCCTGATGAGCCCGCTTCATCGTCTCGGCTACATGCGGTCTGAGCACGTCACCCGACTCCACCGCCTCGTTGCTCAGGAAGCGGTAGACGCCTTCGAGCTCAACGTCCGATTTCACCATCTTGGGAAATCCGTGCCCTGGGTGTTGTGCGGCCGCTCGAGCGACGCGCTGAAGCCGATCCGTGCGGCGTGCGTCACCGAGCTGCGCGTCTGCGAATTCGCTGCCGATGTCTTGGCGGAGCCATTTCCTCGCATTGAGCATCCCCAGCAAA
>DATHKV010000119.1:0-9842 GCA_035488895.1 Steroidobacteraceae bacterium | reverse complement strand
ACCTGCGCCTTGTCGACATCGGTGCTCAAGGCAAACGTGATGGTGAGGGTCATCACGCCATCGGCGGTCGCCTGCGAAGACTGGTAGAGCATGCCCTCGACACCGTTGATCGCCTGCTCGAGCGGACTCGCGACGGTTTCTGCGATGACTTTGGGGTTGGCACCCGGGTAGTTCGCCTTCACGATCACCGTCGGCGGGACGACTTCCGGGTACTCGCTGATCGGAAGCTTGGGCAACGCGATCAAGCCCGCGAGGAAGATGAGGGCCGAGAGCACTCCCGCGAAGATCGGGCGGCTGATGAAAAATTGCGAGAGTTTCATGATCTCAATGCACCACGTGAAGAGCGACGGTCGATTGCGCAACACGCGAAACCGCGTCGGCAGGATGTGTGGCCGGTTGGGCGGCCACTTGGCTCAGGCCGCCCCCGGTATCGCGCATGGCAACGCGCGTGGCCGCGACATTCTGCCCGGGCCGCACATGCTGCAAACCATTGACGACGATGACGTCGTTCGGGGCCAATCCTTGCGTCACGACTCGAAGGCCGTTGATTTCAGGGCCAAGTTCCACGAGCCGATACTCGATACGGTTGTCCTTGGTCAGCGTCAGCACGAATTTCTTGGAAAGATCCGTGCCCACGGCACGATCCTCGATGAGGACACTGTCGCGATCTTCCCCACCGATGAGCCGCACCCGTGCGAACAGGCCCGGCGTGTAGCGGCCATCGGGATTGGCGAGCGCGGCTCGCGCACGAATCGTGCCGGTGGTGGCATCGACCTGGTTGTCGATGAAGTCAAGCTGCCCCGGGTGCGGATAGCCGTCCTCATCGACCAACCCGATATAGATGTCGGAGACGCCGGTATTCGCCTGCGCATGCGCATGCTTCGCCTTCGCGTAGCGCAAATAGGTCTGCTCATCGGTGTCGAAGTAAACGTAGACCGGATCATCCGAAACCAGTGTGGTCAGAAGGCTCGCGCTCGTGACGAGGTTTCCCGCGGTAATGACGGCCCGCGATGCGTGACCGTCGATGGGCGCGCGCACCTCGGTGAACTCCCGGTTCAGGCGCGCTTCCTGCAAGGATGCATCGATCGAACCCAAGGCTCCCTGCGCCGAGGCTTCAGCTGCGACCTGCCGCTCGTATTCCTCACGCGAGATGGCGTGTGCGTTGATCAGCCGCTCGGCGCGCGCACGGTTGGCCTTGGCGAGTTGGAGGTCGGACACGCTGCGCGTACGCTCCGCGACCAGCCGATCGACTTCCGCTTGGAAAGGACGCGGGTCGATCTGGAATAACAGCTGGCCTTTCTTCACGCGTGCACCATCGGTGAAGGCAACGCGGTCGACATAGCCGCTCACTCGCGGGCGCAGTTCCACCGTGTTCGGGGCTTGCAGACGGCCGCTGAATTCCTCCCACTCGCGCAGCGGGCGGTGGATCACTTCGGCCACCTCAACCTGCGGCAGGGCGGGCTGTGCCGCTGCCGGCGGCTTGGCCCGAGAATGTCCGGCGCTGGAATAGAGCACAATGGCTGCAACGGCAGCGAGACCCAGCAGAACGGGGAATGAGCTTTTGTGAAAGATGCGGTTGAGGGGCACGTACAGACTCCGATTCGACCTTCGACTACCCGAACCCGGACAATCCGGGCGCGACCTGCGGCACTGACCCTTGACTTACGACTGAAACACATCGATGCTATGCCACGTGTGTTACCGGTCAGTAACGCTAGGTGATACGTTAATGACCGGTCAGTCACATGTCAAGTGGAGTCCTTTATGAATCGAGCTAAGACGACGCAAGTGCTTGTAGAGGAAGAGATTATTTCTTCGCCGCCGAAGTCTCGGGTGCGCGATCGCATCATGAAAACGGCCAGCGATTTGTTCTATCGACACGGCATTCACGCCGTGGGCGTGGATACCATTGCCACTGAAGCCGGAACGAACAAGATGAGTTTCTACCGCAACTTCGCCTCGAAGGACGAGCTGGTCGCGGAGTATTTGCGCAGCGAGGAACGTGAGGGCCTTCTCTGGTGGGATGAGACCGTCGCCGCGCATGCAGACAATCCGCGCTTGCAGATGGAGTCGCTGTTCGACATGTTGGTGGAGAACAATTGCGAAGAAGATTGCCGGGGATGCGCTCTCGCCAATGCCGCGGTGGAAATCACCGAGCCTGACCATCCGGCGCGTCCCGTGATCGAGAAATACAAAGCCGATATGCGCGCGCGCTTTCGCCGGCTCGCGCGCGAGATGGGCGCCCGCGAAGCCAACACACTCGGCGACTCGCTGATGCTGTTATGGGAAGGCGCCTACGTGGCTCGCGTCACCATGGGTGCGGACGGCCCGGTGCAGGGCGCTGCAAAGGCGGCGAGGGCGTTGATCGCGGCGTACACGGACTGAGTCGCTGCTCAGCGGGGCATTTCACCCCGCCCTCACTAGATCTGTGCTCTGCCGCCATCGACGAATAGTTCGATGCCGGTGACAAAACTTGAGTCATCAGAGGCGAGAAACAGGGCAGCCTTGGCGATCTCATCGGATGTTCCCATTCGCCCCATTGGGATCGTGGACACGATCCGCGCGATGACGTTGGCTGCTTGTGCCGTTACCAACGGTGTGTCGGTCGGCCCCGGGCTTAGAACATTCGATCGAATTCGGCGGTCCTTCAACTCCACTGTCCAGCCTCGCACGAAATTGCGGATTGCGGCCTTGGTTGCGCCGTAGACCCAGAAGCTGGGCGTGCCTTTGACGCTCCCGACAGAGCCGGTGAGAATAATCGAGGCGCCATCGTTCAACAGCGGAAGTGCTTTCTGAACAGTAAATAGCGTTCCCTTCACATTGGTGTTGAAGAGTTTGTCGAAGTGTTCCTCGGTGATTTTTCCCAAGGCAAGGAACTCACCGAAGCCGGCATTGGCGAAGACAATGTCGATTCGTCGGCCAGCGGCCATGATGGTCTCGTAGAGACGATCGAGGTCGGATAGCTTGGCCACGTCGCCTTGGACACCGGTGACATTATTGCCGATGGCCCGCACCGCTCGGTCAAGTTCCTTTTGACGTCGGCCCGTAATAAAGACATATGCGCCTTCCTTGACGAATAGATTTGCCGCGGCAAATCCAATTCCCGTAGTGCCGCCGGTGATGACGGCGACTTTGCCTTGCAATTTACCCATGACTGCTGCGCCGCGCCTAATCGACAAGTAAAGTCGCAATTACGGTCTGTACGGAGGTCATCAGTTTGTGGATCGGGCATTTTGACGCAACGGCCAGCAACTCCCGTCGTTGCTCATCAGTAAGCTTCCCGCCAAGCTTCAATTTGGTATCGAGGCGGTAAATACCAGACCTTTCTTCGGACTGATCGCGTTCAACAGTCACTTCGATATTCTCAACCGGAATACCCTTGCGTTTTGCATGCCAAAGCACTGTCAGCGCTTCGCATGCACCGAGCGCGGAGTCATATAGATCGTGGGGATTGGGCCCCAATCCTTCGCCGCCGTCATCAATACTGGCGTCGGCGGCAAAAACGTGCGAACCGACGCGGACTTCGTGCCGCATCAGCGCCGTTTGATCACGTACTATTTTTATTGCCATCGTATTGTTCCTGGGTTCACGGGTCCCCAGGCGCGGAGCAAATCTCCGCGCCCGAAGAGGATCAGTTAATGGTCATACCGCCATCGACATTGAGGATGTGGCCGGTGATAAATGAAGCTTCGTCCGAGGCGATGAAGACAATCGCGTTTGCCTGCTCTTCCGAGATCCCGACTCGTGCCATCGGAACCTTGGTCACTAGATTCGCCTTGTTCTCCGGTGTGTGCGTAAAGCGGGTCAACATGCCGGTGTCCACCGGGCCGGGCGCCACCGCGTTCACGCGGATGCCCGACTTGACCGTCTCGAGCGCCACCGACTTGGTGATGCCCTCGACGGCGTGCTTGCTGGCCACATAGACGGAGGCAAATGCCGCACCTTCGTGCCCGTAGGTCGAGGAGATATTGACAATGTTACCGCTGCCCTGTTTTTGCATGACGCGCACTTCGTGCTTCATACACAGGAGCACGCCGAGAACGTTCGTATCGAATGTCGCAGCGTAGGTTTCTGCTGTTTGCTCGGTAATGGGCCCAACCTGGCCTTCGGTGGCTGCGTTGTTCACGGCGACATCGAGACGTCCAAACCGCGTGACGGTCTTATCCACGGCGTTCCGGATATCCTCCTCCTTGCGAACATCGGCGTTGATGAACTCGGCTTCCGAACCCAAAGAACGGAGTTCCTTCACGAGCGCCTTGCCGGCCTCGTCACGGCGACCAGCGACAACCACTTTCGCTCCCTTCTTGGCGAAGGCGACAGCGGCGGCGCGCCCGATGCCGGTAAGTCCACCGGTGATCAAAACAACTTGAGTGCTCATTCTACAATCTCCTAGGTTTAGCCGCCGAAAATCGGACGGCGCTTGTTTCACGCAACTTTCACTTGCACGGGAAGATCCGTCTGCGGAGTGGTCATTGCTCTGTCGTCCGCAATATGGACGTACGTAGTAATCGTGTCAAGGGGAATCTGTACGTGCGTATTGACCATCCTTGGTAAACCCAATATGATTTGAACCTCGTTATCCGGGTGGAGTGCGCATCGATCTGGTCAGGTTGCGATCGTCAGGCGCGCTTCGAATGGTTTCTCACTCATTGTTAGAGGAAAATTGTGCCCCAGCTTTTTACACCTATCTCGATTGGGAGTCTTGAACTGACACACCGTGTTGTCATGGCGCCGCTTACGCGTTCACGCTCCGATCTACCAGGCGATGTGCCGAACGATCTCATGCTTGAGTACTACACTCAGCGCGCCTCCAAGGGGGGCTTGATCATCGGGGAGGCGACCACCATTTCGAAGAGTGCCCGCGGTTGGCTCGGAGCGCCGGGGCTTTATTCCGACAAGCAAGTGGATGGCTGGAAGAAGCTCACGGCTGCCGTGCACGCAAAGCAGGGCTTCATGTTTGCGCAGCTATGGCACACCGGAAGAGCGTCGCACGTGTCGGTCACGGGCGGACCTCAACCGGTTTCCTCGTCGGTCAACCCCGACTACTGGAATGACCCCGACAAATTGACGTCAACACCAGAAGGCTGGGTTCAGCCCTCGCCGCATCGCGCACTTGAGATTGCCGAAATCGCCGGGATTGTGGACGACTATCGAAAGGCGGCAGTACGGGCAAAGCAAGCAGGATTCGACGGCGTGGAACTGCACGCCGCCAACGGCTACCTGATCGATCAATTCCTTCAAGACGGTTGCAATAAGCGCGCGGACCGATATGGCGGAAGCATTGAAAATCGCGCCCGATTGCTGCTCGAGGTCGTCGATGCCCTGACTTCCGAATGGGGTGTGGATCGCGTAGGCGTGCGCATCGGACCCGATGGCAGATGGAACGGGATGTCCGATAGTGACCCGAAGGCGCTGTTCACGTACGTGGTCAAGCAGTTAAATCGTTTCGGACTGGCGTACCTTCATATCATTGAGCCCCGCGTGAAGGGCAACGTGGTCGTTGCGGAAGGCCAAGGGCCTATTGCAGCGGAATATTTGCGCACTATTTTTACGGGCAAGATCGTTGCAGCCGGAGGCTTCGAACCGGACACCGCCGAGACAGTAGTGACGAAGGGCGATGCCGACTTAGTGGCATTCGGGCGCTACTTTGTGTCAAACCCTGATCTGCCGCGTCGGATAAAGGAGCGATTGCCCCTAAGCGATTACGATCGCAACACCTTTTATACGTTCGACGCTCGTGGGTATATTGATTACCCGGCGTACAAAGCCGGTGCGCTCGCCGTTTCCGCGGCTTAGGCAGGGGAGGATCGCTTCGCCGACGGAGCGGCGTCTGTGTGAACAGGCGTCGCTTTAACCCATTGATTTGGCTCGAACGACGCATACGCTTACGGCCTGAGCTGGCTTGACACCAACTATGTACGGACGTATTATCCCGTGCATGAGCAAAATTTCTAATAAAGATAGGATCTTGGCCAACGGCCTGAAGGTCGTGCTCGAGCGCGGTTATGTGGGTGCCAGCGTGCGGGATATCGTCGAAGCGGCTGGCGTGCCGCAGGGCTCATTCACCAATCATTTTGCCTCCAAAGAGGCGTTTTCCCTGGAAATTCTGGACCTTTACTTCGCAACCAACCGCGAAGTGATCGCCGATACGTTACGCAATGAGTCACTTTCGCCGCTGAAACGATTGCGGGCGTACATTGACGCCAGCATCAATGCCGTGAGAAATCACGGCCTCAAAAACGGCTGCTTGGTGGGTAATTTCGCGGCGGAAGCGTCCGATCACAGTGAAATCATTCGCAAGCGGGTGGCGGCAATCTACGCCGAACTGCGGGAGGCTGTGACTGAGTGCTTAAAGGCTGCCGTGAAAGACGGCGAGCTTCCCAAGAGTTTTAAAACCGGCGAAGTGGCCGCTTTCGTCGTTACGGGACTGCAAGGCGCGTGGCTGGTTTCCAAAGTTGAACGCGATCTGGCCTTTGCAGAGAACTTCAAGAAAACATTGTTTTCAACAGTATTGGCCTGAAGCGGCCGAAGCTTTACGCGGATTAGCGTTTCCGCGCCACCAGGTGTTCCCCCTCTGCTTTATTTTGCGGCATGGCAATACGCACGTACACATTGGCCTTGACAGGCATATTATGGACGTACATAGTGAAATCGTGATCAGCGATTAGCGTTAGGAGAATCGTCAATTATGAACCGCCATTCAACGGCAGTTTGCGCCGGCAGCATCTGAGACCCGTCATGAGCAAGCACAAGCGGGCTCCGGCTGATTTTCTCAAGGAACTTCAAGATGGGCGATCCGAGGACTTTCGCCAAATACTTTCAGGAGTCGAAAGCGATGAACAGCAAGCCAATCAAGATTCCCGGGCCGGATCATCCGATAACCATCACGCCGACAAAAGGCCGGGTCACTGTCGTTGTGAGCGGTAAACGAATCGCCGATACCCGTGAGGCCTTAGCCTTGAAGGAGGCGTCCTATTCGGCCGTGCAGTACATCCCGCGCAATGACGTCGACTTGACGCAACTGAAACGGACAACGCACGAGACGTACTGTCCCTACAAGGGCGAATCCGCCTACTACAGCATTCCTTCCGGCGGAGAACGCTCCGTCAACGCGGTCTGGACTTACGAGTCTCCTTACGCTTCGGTTTCCTCGATCAAGGAATATCTCGCGTTTTACCCGGACAGGGTCGACGCAATCGAAGTCGACACCGAAGGCTGACAGGCGAGGGCATCTTCCGGCGTATCCATGTCAGCGATAACTATTATCGAAAGATATTGGATTCCACTGTAGCTCCCGCTCTTCTAGTCTCGGTGCCTGAGTTCACAAGAGAGTTTGGAGGAGCCATGTCAGAGTCAAATGTCCGATACTGTCTACCCCGCGCCCGTCGCTGGAGCGCACGCCAGCTGGCCAGCAACTCAATCAAGTATGCAGTACCCAGTCTCGTTCTAGTGGTCGCGTTGCAAAGCGCCCCAGCCATGGCGCAGGAGCAAGCGCGCTCGCAATCGGTCGAGATCTTTGGCGGCGAGACCTTCGGCGACAAGCTGACTGACACGCCGGTGTCGGGCCGCAATCCCCGCCTGAACGACGATGCACTGGCCGGCATTCGTTATAGCTACAACATTACGGACATGTGGGGCGTTCAGTTATCGAGCGGCTATAGTTGGAGTCGGGCCTCACGGGTACAATTTGGCGAGAACAAGATCGGACTCACGACCGTCGATCTCGACGGTGTGTGGAACATCACGCCTCAATTCCCGATCGTTGCCTACGTGCTCGCCGGTGCCGGTTACGCGTGGGCCAATTTGGATCGCCCCATCACGGGAGAGATCAACGGACGGCCGATCGCTCTCACCGACAGCAACGGCTTCACGGCCAATGCGGGTATCGGCGTCAAATACTATGTGAGCGGCAATCTATATGTAGATGCGCTAGCCCGCTATCGCTATCTCGATCGCCTTGTCAGCGCCTCAAATCAACACTTGAACACAACCGAGACCACTCTGGGCATCGGTTGGCGGTTTTAAGCGATAACGCCTCGGAGTGGGCGATGGGTATTGGCGACCACGTCCACTCCTTTGCAGGTGATCGATCGCTAAGGTGCGCTGCGTCTTCCCGTCTCTTGCGCGTTCTCCTTTCTAAGATCGCGATTCTCAATTGCCCCACCGCAGTCGCTGACCGGATAGAGTCGCGGGCGATCGAGCGTTGATCCTGCTACTCGCGGCGGAGCGGCGGTCCGATTCGCGATCGGGAGTGTGCCGATCGGGTCGACCGAATCGGAAGCGTTGGCATTGATGCGTGAGGCTGCATCCTCTTTGATGCGATCGACAAACCAGCGCCCCGCCGGGCCGAGGGGACTGTCGGTCAGATATATGGCCGACATGACCATGGCATGTCCCTCGGGGGGGTCATCCTCAACCTTGATCTCGACCAACTCGCCACTTGCCAGATCCGCCTCCACCATGTGCAGCGGCATGATGCCAAACCCGAAACCAGCACGCAGAAAATGGTGCTTGGCCGCGAGATCGCACAGACGCCATATTCTGGGCGACAGCAAGCCGAATCTGCCCGCACGCCACACATTCGCGTGGTCCGCGTGCACCAGCTGAATATGCTCGCAAAGGACGCTCATTGGAATCGGCGCGCGGTGGGCGGCCAGTGGGTGCCGCGGCGACACCACCTTGATCGCTCTGACGGTAAGCACCCGCTCGCGGCTGAACTGCGGCGGCGCCGGCGGAAGGGATCCCATGAGGCCTATCGCGCAGCGTCCGTCGAGTACGGGATCTGCTACGGCTTCCCACATCTCGACGTGCAGTCTCAGCGGAATCGCGGGGAATTGAACTTGGAAGGCGGCAGCAGCGCATGCCAACACCGTTACCGGAAACATCGCGTCAACGACCAGGCTAAGCTCGGTCTCAAGGCCGCTGACAAGACCTTTCGCTCGAGCCTTGAAGAGGTCGACCTCGGTAGCAACCGCGCGCGCGCGGGCGAGCAGGGCGCGTCCCTCATCGGTCAACGTCGGAACGCGGCCGCCCCGATCGAAAAGCCTTACACCAATCTGCCCTTCCAAATTGGCCAACGTCTGGCTCACCACGGATTGGGCGCGTCTCAGGCGTCGGCCCGCTGCTGAGAAGTTTCCTTCCTCGGCCGCCGCGATGAAGGTCCGTAGTTGATCCAGCGAGACGCCATCAAGCACGACTTTTCTCCTCAGCCGCGCTCAGGCACGACCTTCAGAATCTCTACTCTATCTAAGTTTGTGCTGCATCATACTACGTCCGTACATAGTGATGTCAAATCACTTATGTGAGTTGGCTCCGTGCAGGAATGCGCGATCTCGATAGTACGGAGGGCCCGCGGCGCGGTTCACGCCGGTGGCTGGGCTTCGCAATACCGGCTGCATCAAATAGTTTTCGTGCCTGCACCATGGCAGGTTGATGTTTCCTGACCCATTCGGCCACCGCAATTAGCGGCTCGCGAAGGGTGCGGCCCAGCTTCGTAAGTTGATACTCGACGCGAGGCGGGACGGTGGGAAAAACAGTGCGCGTGACAAGGCCGTCGCGTTCGAGTTCGCGCACCGTGAGCGTCAGCATGCGCTGAGAGATATTGCCAATCGTACGGCGAATCTCATTGAAGCGCATGGGGCCCCCGGCGAGCAGTTCCACGACCAGCACGGTCCACTTGTCGCCGATCCGTGCAGGAGTCTCCTGCTCGATCTGCGCGACTTTCCGATGCCGTTCTTCGATCAGCCCGCAACACCGGCCATGCCGGGTCGCGCGCCCTACAAAAACGAGGTGGTACAGAGATGGACAGCGGCTGTCGCTCAGTCCGACGGCTTCGTCTTCGT
>DATHKV010000118.1:0-27315 GCA_035488895.1 Steroidobacteraceae bacterium | reverse complement strand
GACACGACATATCACAAGGCAACGTGTATCATCCCCCAGGCTTAATTTGCGTGAGTTGCTGCGCATTTTGAGCACCAACCCTATGAGCCTGACCCGTCAAGACGTCGAAAAAATCGCGCACCTTGCGCGACTCTCCATCACGGATCAAGAGATGCCGGTGTATGTGAGAAGCTTGTCGAGCATCGTCAATTTTGTCGACGAGCTGTCGCGCTCCGACACCGAGGGCGTGTTGCCCATGGCGCATCCGCTCGACGGCCAGCATCAACGTCTGCGCGCCGACGCGGTCTCCGAAACCGATAACCACGAGAAATACCAGCGCAATGCCCCGTCCGTGACCGCCGGCCTGTACGTCGTGCCGCGGGTGATCGAGTAAGGCCTGCTATTCTTCAGCGATGCATAACCTTTTCATCGGCGAACTCGCCGAACGCTTAAAGAAGCGGCAAATTTCAAGCGTGGAACTCACCCGGCACTTCTTGAGCCGGATCGAGCGTCTGAACCCCGCGCTCAATGCTTTCATCACCCTGACGGCCGAGCAGGCGCTTGCCGATGCCGCTGCCGCCGATGCCCGGCTCCAGGCCGGCGAGCGGGGCCCCTTGCTGGGCATCCCCCTCATTCATAAAGATATTTTCTGCACCGATGGGGTCAAAACCAGCTGCGGCTCGCGCATGCTGGACAACTTCGTTGCACCCTATGACGCGACCGTCGTGGCCCGCTTCAAGGCGGCCGGCACCGTGATGCTGGGCAAGTCCAACATGGACGAGTTCGCCATGGGCTCCTCCAACGAGACCAGCTACTACGGGCCGGTCAAAAATCCCTGGGATATCAGCAAAGTGCCCGGCGGATCGTCCGGCGGATCGGCGGCGGCCACCGCCGCCCGGCTGGCCCCCTTCGCCACCGGCACCGACACCGGCGGTTCCATTCGCCAGCCGGCGGCCCTCACCGGTGTCACCGGACTCAAACCGACCTATGGGCGGGTGTCGCGCTACGGCATGGTTGCCTTTGCATCCAGCCTCGATCAGGCGGGAGTGTTTGCGCGCAGCGCCGCCGATGCCGCCGCGGCCCTGCAAATCATGGCGGGGTTCGACGCGCGCGACTCGACCAGCGTGGATGTCCCCGTACCCGACTACTCCAAGGACTTGGGGTCGCCTCTCAAGGGGTTGAAGATCGGGCTGCTGCGTGAATTTTTCGACGGGCTCGAGCCGCGCAATGCGGCCCTGATCGAAGACGCCCTGAATATCTATACCGGTCTGGGCGCGGAGACCCGCGAGGTCAGCTTGCCGCACCTGCCGCTGTCGGTGCCCACGTACTATGTCGTGGCCCCGGCCGAGTGCTCGTCGAACCTGTCGCGCTTCGACGGCGTGCGCTTCGGATACCGCTGCGAAAATCCCAAGGATCTATTGGACCTGTACAAGCGCTCGCGAGGCGAGGGCTTCGGTGCCGAGGTGAAGCGGCGCATCATGACGGGCACTTACGTGCTGTCCGCCGGCTACTTCGACGCCTATTACCTGAAGGCGCAAAAAGCACGCCGCCTGATCACGAACGATTTTCGCTCGGCGTTCGAAAAAGTCGATCTGGTGATCAGCCCCACCACGCCGACGCCTGCCTTCGACATCGGCGCCAAGATGAACGATCCTGTTCTCATGTACTTGAATGACATCTACACCATCGGCGCGAACCTGGCGGGACTTCCCGGCGTGTCGGTGCCCTGCGGTTTTGTCGACGATTTGCCCATGGGCCTGCAGCTGATCGGACCGCACTTCGGGGAGGCGAAACTGCTGAATGCGGCGCATCAATACCAGCAGGCCACGGATTGGCACCGGCACGCGCCGCGCGGGTACGAGTGATGCGCGATTGGGAAGTTGTCATTGGGCTCGAGATTCACGCGCAGCTCGCGACGAAGTCGAAGATCTTCTCCGGATCCGCGACCGCGTACGGCGCGCCGCCGAACACGCAGGCCAATCTGGTCGACTTGGCTTATCCCGGCGTGCTGCCGGTCTTGAACGCGCGCGCCGTGCAGATGGCGGTGAAGTTCGGACTGGCAGTTGATGCCACGGTCGCGCGGCGTTCAGTGTTCGCGCGCAAGAATTACTTTTATCCGGATCTGCCCAAGGGCTACCAGATCAGCCAGTACGAGCTGCCGGTGGTCGCCCGCGGCACACTGAAGGTGATGCTGGACGACGGTGTGGTCAAGACCATCGGCATCACGCGTGCGCATCTGGAAGAGGACGCCGGCAAGTCGCTGCACGAGGGATTGGCCAATGCCTCCGGCATCGACCTGAATCGCGCCGGCACGCCGCTGCTCGAAATCGTCTCCGAGCCCGACATGCGCTCCGCCAAGGAAGCGGTGGCGTACATGAAGAAGGTTCACACCTTGGTGCGCTACCTGGAGATTTGCGACGGCAACATGCAGGAAGGCTCCTTCCGCTGCGATGCCAACGTATCGGTGCGGCCCAAGGGCGAGGAAAAGCTCGGCACACGCGCCGAAATCAAAAACTTGAATTCATTCCGCTTCGTCGAGAAGGCGATTCAGTACGAAATTGCGCGGCAGGTCGAACTCATCGAGAGCGGCGGCAAAGTGGTGCAGGAGACGCGCCTGTACGACTCCGACAAGGATGAAACCCGGTCGATGCGCTCAAAGGAAGAGGCCAACGACTACCGCTACTTTCCGGACCCGGATCTGTTGCCGGTGGAAATCGATGAGAAGTTCATAGAGGCGGTGCGCCTGACGCTGCCCGAACTCCCCGATCAAAAAGCGGCACGCTTTGCCAAGGACTTTGGGCTCTCGGCCTACGATGCGGGCGTCTTGTCCGCCAGCCGCGAACTGGGCGCCTACTTCGAAGCGGTGGTCGCCGGCTTGAAGGCGGGCCACGCGAAACTCGCGGCAAACTGGGTCATGGGCGAGCTGTCGAGTGCGCTCAATCGCGACAATGTCGACATCGAGCACTCGCGGGTCAACCCGGTGCAGCTGATCGGACTGTTGAACCGGATCGTGGATGAAACCATTTCCGGCAAGATCGCCAAGGATGTGTTCGAGGCCATGTGGTCGGAAGGCAAGCCGGCCGATGCCATCATCGAGGCCAAGGGTCTGCGGCAGATCACCGACGCCGGCGCCATCGAGGGCGTGATCGATGCCGTGATGGCCGCCAATCCGAAGCAGTTGGCGGATTACCGCTCCGGCAAGGATAAGCTGTTCGGCTTCTTTGTCGGGCAGGTGATGAAGGCCACGGAGGGCAAGGCGAACCCCGCGCAGCTCAACGAGCTGCTCAAGAAAAAGCTGGGCGGCGGCGGACATGCATGACCGCGACACGCTGCATCGCTTTTTATTCGAGCGCTTTCCCATTCGCGGACACCTGGTGCACCTGGATGCGGCCTGGCGCGCGCTGATCGAGCATCGCTCCTACCCGGACGCGATTCGCGAGACGTTGGGCGAAGCCGTCGTGGCCTCGCTCCTGCTTGCGGCCACCATTAAATTCGAAGGCGTCTTGTCGCTGCAGCTGCAGGGCGACGGTCCCGTGCATTTGCTGCTGGTCCAGTGCACCAGCGGCTTAGGGGTCCGAGGACTGGCTCGCTACCGCAACTTGAGCGCGGGCGGTTCGCACCGGATCAGCGACCTCGTGGGCGCGGGCAATCTCACCGTGACCCTGGAGACCGACGATGGCGCGCAGCGCTATCAAGGCATCGTGCCCATTGAAGGTGAACGCCTGGCCGGCTCGCTGCAGCACTATTTCCAGAATTCCGAGCAATTGCCGACCCGACTGTGGCTGCATGCCGACGAGCAAGGAGCCTCCGGCATGTTGCTGCAAAAACTCCCCGGAGCCGCCGCGCTGCCGCCCGCCGATGCCGCCGCCCTCGAGGATGCGTGGGCGCGCGTGCAGCTCATCGGCGATACCCTGACGAAGGAAGAGCTGCGCACGCTGGCCGATGCGGAAATTCTGCATCGTCTGTTCAACGAGGACGATCTGCGCTTGTTTGAACCTTCGCCCGTGTTTTTTCGGTGCCGTTGTTCGCGTGAGCGGGTCGCCGGCATGCTGCAGGGTCTCGGCGAGGCTGAAACCCGCTCGGTAATTGCCGAGCGCGGCAAAGTGGAAGTGCACTGCGACTTTTGCAACCGCGGCTACGTCTTCGACGCCGTGGACGTTGAGCAGCTGTTCAAGGCGCCCGTTGCCGCCGACAGCGGCAGTTCAGTGCACTAGTACGATTACCCGTCCGCACTCGATGGTGTTGGGTGCCGCGCTCGGTGGCGCGATGCTGCTGGGTGCGACGCTGCTGGGCGCGGCGTTCGGCGCCGAGCGTCAGCCCTTCTACGCGAATAGTTTTGAACGGGTGCCCGATGCTGCGGCGCTGACCTCGCTGGGCCGCGCCTTGTTCAGGGATCCGGCGCTGTCGGCGTCCGGAAAAATTTCCTGCGCGACTTGCCACGATCCGACGCACGACTTCGGGCCCGCCAATGCCCAGGCCGTGCAGCGCGGCGGCGGCGATGGGCGCAGCTTCGGCGTGCGTGCCGTTCCCTCGCTCAAGTACACGCAAAACGTGCCGCCGTTCACGGAACATTTCTTCGATGACGAAGGCGATGACAGCGTCGATCAGGGGCCCGCCGGCGGGCGGACCTGGGACGGGCGTTCCCAATCGTTCCATGACCAGGCGCGTCTGCCCTTGTTCTCGCCATTCGAAATGGCCAACGCGAACGCCGATGCCGTGACCGCCAGGACAGAGGCCGGCTACGCCGTGCAATTCCGCAAAGTCTTCGGCGAGCGGATCTTTGCGGACAAGGCGCTGGCGTTCAAGGGCGTGCTCATGGCGCTCGAGGCCTATCAGCAAAGTCCCGCCGAGTTTTATCCCTACAGCAGCAAGTACGATGCGTTCTTGAGACATGAAGCGTCGTTGAGCGTCGAGGAGCTGCGCGGGCTTGCCGCGTTCAACGATCCTGAAAAAGGCAACTGCGCGCGCTGCCACCCGAGCGCCCTGCAGAAGGGCGCATTTCCGCAGTTCACGGATTTTGGTTTTGCCGCGATCGGTGCGCCGCGCAATCCAGCCATACCCGCGAATGCCGACGGCGGCTATTACGATCTCGGACTGTGTGGACCGCTGCGTACCGATTTAAAGGACCGGCACGAATACTGCGGCCTGTTCCGCACTCCCTCGTTGCGCAACGCGGCGAGAAGGCCGGTGTACTTGCACAACGGCGTCTTCAAGTCATTGAGCGATGTCGTGCGATTTTACGCCGAGCGCGATACGCAGCCGCAAAAATGGTACCCGCGCGCGAGCCACGGCAGCACGCTGAAATTCAATGATTTGCCGGTGGCGTATCGCGCCAATCTGGACGCGCAGGCGCCGTTTGACCGGCATGCGGGCGACGCGCCCGCTTTGAGCGATGCGGATATTGCGAACATCGTCACGTTTTTGCGCACGTTGAATGACGGCTACAAGCCCCCGTAGGCGTTGGCGGTCGCATGGTGGCGACATTTGTCTAAGCAGCGGCTTGGCTTTAAAACAGGCCCTATGAGAATCATGCGAAGTTTTCAGGGTTGGGCATTGTTGATGGTTGCCGCCTGCGCCTTGAGCGCGTGCGGCGGCGGAAGTTCCGGCACTGCCGCGAGCACTCCCACGGGCACGGAGCCGCCGTCATCCCCGACGCCGACTCCACCGGCACCGACTCCACCGGCACCCACGCCGCCGGCACCCACGCCGCCGGCACCGACGCCGCCGGCACCGAATCCCCCCGCGCCGACTCCTCCGGCGCCGAGTCCCCCTCCCGTCACCACCGAGCCGCTCACGCTGCAGCTGTCGGCATCGACTTACTCGGTGGCACAGAGCGCGGGCAAGGTGACGATCAGCGTCGTGCGCAGCTCCGGCTCTAGCAGTGCGGCTTCGGTGAACTATGCCACCAGCAACGGCACGGCCGCTTCCGGAACCAACTACACCGCGACCAGCGGGAAATTATCTTGGAATGCCGGCGATGCGGGCGCCAAAAGCTTCAATGTTGCGGTGAGCACGACTCCCTTCTCGGGCTCGAAGACCTTCTCCGTCGCGCTTTCGAGTGCCAGCGGCGCCAACGTAGGGCTACCGGCAAACGCCATGGTGACCATCAACGGCAGCAGCGCGCCGCCGGCGGCGGGCGGCAGCGGTCCCGCAGCCAAACTGGCGGCCAAGTTGGGCCTGCCATCGCGCCTGCTGGTGGGACTCGGATCGCAGGCCGGAGTCAACACGATTTCTGCGGTTCAGTCGCAAGTGCTCAAAGTGGATATTTACGATGTGTACTTGGGCGCGGGTGATTGGACCAGTTGGAATTCTCCGCCTTGCGATTATGTCTGCGTGGTTGCCGACCAGGCGAAGTCGATTGGCGCAATTCCGATGTACACCTATTACCAAATGGCCAACAACGGCGACGGAAACATTTCCGTCGTGAACGATTCGGCCTACATGGCGACTTACTGGGCGCGCATGAAAGTCTTGTTCCAAGACATTGCTGCATTGAAGACGCCGGCGCTCGTCAATGTCGAGCCTGATTTCTGGGGATACATCGAGCTCAACGCACCGGGGCACGATCCGACCAAGCTCGCGGCGGTTGTGAGCAGCAATCCCGATTGCGCGACACAGCCCAATACGGTTGCCGGCCTGGCGCGCTGCGTGATCGCGATGGCGCGTAAGTACGCATCCAATGCCTATGTGGGTTTCCCGCCGTCACCGTGGGGCGGCAATACCAACGCCGATGTCGTGGCATTCATGAATGCCCTCGGCGCGCAGGACGCCGACTTCATCGTCGAGGAAACGCTCGACCGCGATGCGGGCTGCTTCGAAGTGTCGCCGCTACCGCCCGGCTGCGCGCGCGGCGGCACCGGCTACTACTGGGATGAGAGCAATCAAACCCACCCGAACTTCCAAGACCATCTGGCACAAGCGCAGGCCTACCATACCGGCATCGGCAATCTGCCCCTCATTTGGTGGCAGACGCCCGAGGGCGTGCCCTCGACGACGCCGGGCGGCACCCCCAATCACTATCGCGACAACCGCGTGCATTATTTTCTGACGCATCCCGACGAGTTGGTGGCGGTCGGCGGCCTGGGCGTTGTATTCAGCAACGGCGATGGTCAACAGACCAGCATTGGCACCGACGGCGGACAATTTCAATCGCTGAGCGGCGCCTACATGGCCGCGCCGGCCGTGCTTCCTTGAGGAGTTAGAAAGCTATAGCGCCGAAACGCCCGCGAGCTCGGTGAGGCTCTGGGCTCGGGTCAATGCGATGAACTCTCTTATATAGGCGGCCCCGGCGCCGGCATGGGTGGTCGCGGCATACAACTCGCAGCGCAGTCCCGCTTGGCCAATGGGTCGCGAGACCACGTAACCCCGCTCGATATAATTGCCCACGGTCCAGGAAGGCAGCGCGGCGATGCCGCGGCCGCTGGCGACGAGCTGCAGGATGGCCACGGTCAGCTCCGCGGTTCGCCGCTTCGGATTGACGCCGGCCGGCGTGAGACAGTGCTTCATAACATCCAGCATTTCGTCGGGCACGGGGTAGGTGATGAGCGTCTCGGCGGCAAAGTCGGCCGCCTCCACCCAGGGTTTTGCGGCCAGGCGATGCCGCGGACTCATCAGCGCCACGCTTTCATAGCGGAATAGCGGACTGAAGGTGATGGTGGGGAGGTCCTCTTGCCGGTCATGGATGATGGCCAGCTCCGCATCGCCCTGATCGAGCAGCGGCAACGGGTTCATGAGAAATCCGGAAATGATGTCCAACTCGACCTCGGGCCACAGGGTTCGGTAGGCATCCATCGCCGGCATCAGCCAATCGAAACAATTGTGGCACTGCACCGCGACCCGTAAGGGCCCCGCGTGGCCCTGGGCCAAACGCGCCACGTCGCGCCCCGCCTCGGCCATTTGCGGCAACACCGCCCGCGCCAGGACAAGTAGGCGTTGTCCGATGGCAGTAAACCTCAAAGGACGGACATTCTTTTCGACCAGCGCGGCCCCATAGTGGGTTTCCAGCGTTTTCAGCTGATGCGACAGGGCGGATTGGGTCAGGAACAGGCGCGCGGCCGCTTTTGACAGGCTCCCGCACTCGGCCAGGGCCAATAAGGTCTCCAGGTGCCGAACTTCAAGGGCCGTGGACGACATGAGCGTAATTCATTCCTGCTATTAGAATAATGAGATTGAATCAAATCGTAGGCTTTAGCATGCTGAATGTCGAGGTAGTCCCTTAAGGGTTCTGTATGTCCGATCCAGCCGTATCGTTCGAGTTTTTCCCCCCGGGGGATGAGGCCATGGCTCAGCAGCTGTGGCAGTCCGTGCAGCGGCTCGCCCCCTTGCGGCCCAGCTTTGTGTCGGTGACCTACGGCGCCGACGGCTCGACCCGCACGCGTACCCATGAATTTGTGCAACGGGTGCTGCATGAAACGGATCTGCGCGTCGCGCCGCACCTCACTTGCGTGGGCGCCTCCCGCCAAGAAGTGCTCGAGATCGCGAAAGAGTACTGGGCGCTGGGCGTGCGCCACTTGGTCGCGCTGCGCGGCGATGCGCCCGCCGCCAACCTCACCGCCGAGGGCCGCTACCGGCCGCACCCCGAGGGCTACGCCTACGCCTCCGACTTGGTCAAGGGCTTAAGCCGGGTCGGCGATTTTGAAATGTCCGTCGCGGCATACCCTGAAGGCCATCCCGAATCCGGCGGACTCGACGCCGAATTGGAGAATCTCAAGCGCAAGGTCGACGCCGGCGCCGGCCGTGCCATCACGCAGTTCTTCTTCGAGACGGATTTGTTCCTGCGCTATCGCGATCGCTGTGCGGCAGCGGGCATCCAGGCCAACATCGTTCCCGGCATCCTGCCCATCACGCGCTTCCCGCAGTTGCTGCGCTTTGCCGCGCGCTGCGGGGCCAGTGTCCCGGATTGGCTGCGCAGCCGCTTCGATGGCCTCGATGATGATCCGGATACGCGGCGCATGATTGCCGCGAATGTGGCCATCGAACAAGTGCAGCGTTTGCGCCAGCACGGCGTCGAGGAGTTTCATTTCTATACCTTGAACCGCGCCGAACTGGCGTATGCGATCTGTCACGCGCTGGGAATCCGGCCGCGGGTCAGTGAAGCACGGGTGGCATGATGTCGACGCCGAGAGCCTTGGCCTTTACCGCGCTGCTCGGGCAGCGCGTTGTGATATTCGACGGCGCGATGGGCACCATGATCCAGCGCCATCGCTTCGGAGAAGCGCAATTTCGCGGCGAGCGATTCAAGGAGTGGCGCAGCGATGTGCGCGGCAACAATGATTTACTGAGCCTCACCCAGCCTGCGATCATTGCCGACATTCATCGTGCCTATCTCGATGCGGGCGCGGATGTCATTTCCACCAACACCTTCAATTCCACGGCGGTGTCGCAGGCGGATTACGGCATGCAGTCTCTGGTCGGGGAATTGAACCTCGAAGCGGCCCGGCTGGCGCGCCGGGTCGCCGATGAAGTCGGCGCCGCAAGCGGTGTGCAACGCTTCGTTGCCGGAGCCCTGGGTCCCACCAACCGCACGGCCTCCTTGTCGCCGGATGTCAACGATCCCGGTTTCCGCAATATCAGCTTCGATGAACTGGTGGCGGCGTACTCGGATGTCACGCGTGCGCTCATGGCGGGCGGCGTCGACATGATTCTGATCGAAACCATTTTCGACACCTTGAATGCCAAGG
The DNA here is from genome assembly GCA_035488895.1 of Steroidobacteraceae bacterium. Taxonomy (GTDB): domain Bacteria; phylum Pseudomonadota; class Gammaproteobacteria; order Steroidobacterales; family Steroidobacteraceae; genus Bog-1198. The sequence continues at coordinate 17,656 of DATHKV010000118.1, read as the reverse complement.
CCGCGCTGTTCGCCGTGCGCCAGGTCTTCGATGAAGTCGGCACGGAGCTGCCGATCATCGTCTCGGGCACGATTACCGACAACTCGGGGCGTACCCTGTCGGGACAGACCACCGAAGCGTTTTGGAATTCGATCCGTCATGCCAAGCCGTTGGTGGTGGGATTGAATTGTGCGTTGGGCGGCAAGCAGCTCCGGCCCTACGTGGAAGAGCTGGCGCGCATCGCGGATACCTATGTGTGCGCATATCCGAACGCCGGGCTGCCCAATGCCTTCGGCGAATACGATGAAACCGCGCAGGAAACGGCCGAAATCTTGCGGGACTTTGCCGCCAGCGGATTCTTGAACATGGCGGGCGGCTGCTGCGGCACCACCCCTGAGCACATTCGCGCCATTGTGGCCGCGCTCGCCGGTGTTGCCCCGCGCGTCGTTCCGCACATCGAGTCGGCGTGCCGCTTGAGCGGCTTGGAGCCGCTCACCATCGATGCCAACAGCTTGTTCGTCAATGTCGGCGAGCGCACCAATGTCACCGGCTCGGCGAAGTTTCGCAAGCTCATCGAGGCCGGCGATTACGCGGCGGCCGTGGATGTGGCGCGCCAGCAGGTGGCGAACGGCGCGCAGATCATCGATGTGAACATGGACGAGGGCATGCTCGACTCGCAGGCGGCGATGGTGAAGTTCTTGAGCTTGATCGCCGGCGAACCGGATATCGCGCGCGTCCCCATCATGATCGACTCGTCCAAATGGTCCGTGATCGAGGCGGGCTTGAAGTGCGTGCAGGGCAAGGGCATCGTCAATTCCATCAGCCTCAAGGAGGGTGAGGAAGCGTTTCTGACGCATGCGCGATTGTGCCTGCGTTACGGCGCCGCCGTGGTGGTGATGGCGTTCGATGAAAAAGGCCAGGCGGACACCATCGAGCGCAAGGTGAGCATTTGCGAACGCGCCTACCGGATTCTCACGGAGCGCATCCAGTTTCCGCCCGAAGACATCATCTTCGATCCGAACATTTTTGCGGTGGCCACCGGCATCGAAGAGCACAACCGCTACAGCCTGGACTTCATCGAGGCGACCGCCGCCATCAAGCAGAGCATGCCCGGGGTGCACACCAGCGGCGGCGTGAGCAATGTGTCGTTTTCGTTTCGCGGCAACGAGCGGGTGCGCGAGGCGATGCACTCGGTCTTTCTCTACCATGCCATCCGCGCCGGGCTCACCATGGGCATCGTCAATGCCGGCCAGCTGGCGATTTACGAGGACATCGAGCCGGAGCTGCGCGAGCGCGTGGAAGACGTGGTCCTGGCGCGCCGCGCCGATGCCACGGAGCGGCTGTTGGAAATCGCCGAGCGCTTCAAGGGCGGCGGCACGCAAAAGCGCGGCGATGATCTGGAATGGCGCAAGCTGCCCGTCGAGGCGCGCTTGCAGCACGCGCTGATCAAGGGGCTGGATGAATTCGTTTTCGAGGATACGGAAGAAGCACGATTGCAGTCCAAGCGGCCGCTCGATGTCATTGAGGGACCGTTGATGGACGGCATGAACGTGGTCGGCGATCTGTTCGGCGCCGGCAAAATGTTCCTGCCGCAAGTGGTCAAATCCGCGCGCGTCATGAAAAAAGCCGTGTCCGTCCTGATTCCCTATATCGAGAAGGAGAAATCCGGCGAGAGCCGCTCCAACGGCAAGGTGGTGATCGCCACGGTCAAAGGCGACGTGCACGACATCGGCAAGAACATCGTCGGCGTGGTCTTGCAATGTAACAACTTCGAGGTCGTGGACCTGGGGGTCATGGTTTCCTGCGAGAAGATTCTCGAGGCCGCCACGCGCGAGGGCGCGAACTTGATCGGCCTGTCGGGGCTGATCACGCCGTCGCTGGATGAAATGGTGCACGTGGCCAAGGAAATGCAGCGCCTCGGGTACGAGCAGCCGCTGCTGATCGGCGGCGCGACCACGTCGCCGGCGCACACGGCGGTCAAAATCGATCCGCACTACAAGGGCGCCGTGATCTACGTGAAGGATGCGTCGCGCTCGGTCGGGGTTTGCCAGCAATTGGTCACCAAGGCCACGCGCGACGCCTATGTGGTCACCATCAAGGCGGAGCACGAGCGGCGGCGCGAGCAGCATCGCAACAAGAGCGTCAAAGCGCCGCAGCTGTCGCTCAGTCACGCCCGTGCCAAGAAATTCAAGATCGACTGGGCGGCGTATGCGCCGCCAGTACCCACCTTCCTGGGCGTCCGAGCCTTCGATGATTACTCGTTGCAGGAGTTGGTGCCCTACATCGATTGGATGCCCTTCTTCAACGCCTGGGAATTTGCCGGCAAGTTCCCCGACATTCTGCAGGACGAGATCGTCGGCGAGGCGGCGCGCAATCTGTATGCCGACGCCACCCGCATGCTGAACCGATTGATCGAGGAGAAGTGGCTCAAGGCTCGCGCGGTGGTCGGATTCTTCCCCGCCAACAGCGTCGGCGACGATGACATCAATGTATTCGTCGATGATACGCGGCAGAGCGTGGAGCTGCGCCTGCATAATCTGCGCCAGCAAAAATCCAAGCCGCAAGATCAGGCACAGCTGTGCTTGAGCGACTTCATCGCCCCTGCGCATACGGGCCGCGCGGATTATGTCGGCGCATTCGCCGTCACCGCGGGAGTCGGCATCGACGCGCACGTGGCGCGATTCGAGGCACAGCACGACGATTACAGCAGCATCATGCTCAAGGCACTGGCGGATCGCCTGGCCGAAGCGCTGGCGGAACGGCTGCACGAGCGCGTGCGGCGCGAGTTTTGGGCCTACGCCCCGCAGGAACACCTCGACAACAGCGGGCTGATTCGCGAGGAGTATCGAGGCATACGGCCGGCGCCCGGATACCCGGCCTGCCCCGACCACACCGAGAAGGCGCTGCTGTGGCGGCTGCTCGATGCTGACCGCACCGCCGGGATCACTCTTACCGAGTCCTACGCCATGTTTCCCACCGCAGCGGTAAGCGGGTTTTATTTTTCGCACCCGAAGGCGCATTATTTCGGCGTGGGCAAGATCGACCGCGACCAGGTCATCAGCTATGCGCAGCGCAAGGGACTCACCGTGAGTGAAGCAGAACGTTGGTTGGCGCCGATCCTAGGCTACGAACCCGAGGCCGGGGACACGGCTGATGCCGCCTAGCTCGGGGCGGGCAGCATTCGTCACGGGTGGGACCGGCTTCGTCGGTCTCAACATGGTCAAGGAGCTGATGATTCGCGGCTGGGACGTGACCGCCCTGCATCGCCGCAGCTCCGATTTAAAATTGCTGAAGCGGTTTCAACCCAGACTCGCAGCCGGGGAATTGAGCGATCCCAATTCGCTGCTGGCGGCGATTCCGCCCGGCACCGACACGGTTTTTCACGTCGCGGGCAATACCAATATGTGGCGGGGCGGAAACGCCCAGCAAACCAAAGACAATGTCGATGGCACGCGCAATGTGGTTGGCGCGGCGTTGGCGAAGGGCGTGCGGCGGCTGGTCGTGACCTCGTCGATTTCCGCGTACGGGATGGTTTCGGGCGAGATCAGCGAGGAGACGCCGAGTCTTGCGGCAACTTCACGCATCAACTACCAGAAAACCAAATGGCAGGCTCAGGAGATTGCCCTCGCGGCTGCCGACAAGGGTCTTGAAGTGGTGATCATGCAGCCCGGGGCCATCATGGGTCCCTACGATATCGGCACTTGGTCCCGGCTATTCCTCATGGTTCGAGACGACAAATTGCCGGGTGTGCCCGCCTCGATGCTCACATTCGCGCATGTGCGGGAAGTGGTCTCTGCGCACATCGCTGCTGCCGACAAGGGTCAGAACCGCGGCTCTTACCTGCTCGGCGGAGAAAATAAATCCATGCTGGAGCTGGTGCGCGAGATCGCGCCGTTGGTTGGGAAACCCGCGCCCGCCAAGGCCATGTCGACGGCCATGTTGCGCATCGTCGCAACCTTGGGCGATTTGGGGAGTCGCCTTACCGGTAAGCAACCGCCGATCACGCCGGAAATGGCCGCGACCATTTCCAAGAGCGTCAGCACGAGTTCCGCCAAGGCGCAGCGCGAGCTCGGCTATCGCGTGTTGCCGCTCAAGCAAATGGTGAAGGACTGCTACGACTGGATGGCGGCGGAGGGGCGCATCTAGCGCTGTGCATCGAGGCGGGAGTGCTTGCGCACTCCCGCCCGGCCGATTCAATGTCGGGTCAGTCAATCGTCTCTTACCAGCCGGCCGCCTGGCCATCCTTGCGATGATCCGTGCCGGCCCGATAAAAGCCGTCGACGGGCCGCGTATCGTTATTGGGCTTCGGTGCTTTTTCCTGCAAATCGGGCGTGAACAGGATGGCCTGGTATCCGCCCACGGGTGATCCGTTGATGGATTGCACGGTATGTCCCATGGACTGCAGCTGAGAGCCCACCGAGTTGTAGAGCTGCGACTCGAGCTCGAGCACGTTCGGCACCTGGTTGTGATAGAACCGCGCCATGTCGGTCGAGGCCTGGAGGTTTGCGCCCAAGTCGATCATGTTTACCAACATCTGCGCATGGCCCTGCGACTGCATGTCGCCGCCCATGAGCAGCAATGTCATCAGCTGGCCCGAATCCGAATTGCCCTGCATCACGAAGCCCGCGGAAAGCGTGTTGTAGGGACGCTTCTGCGGCTCGATGACATTGGGACTGTTCGGATTCAGTGTGAACAGTCCGCCTCGGTTGTGCAGGATGAATCCATATCCCGGCACGGTGATGCCGGAGCCGAAGCCGCCATAGTTGCTGTTGACCCACGCCACCATGTTGCCCCAACGGTCTGCGGTGGAGAGCACGATGGTATCGCCGATGCCGGTGGCGTTGCCGGGCTGCGTCTTCGAGGCCTGACTGGGATTGATCTTTGAGCACAGGCTCTGTGCGTAGGCCGGCGTGAGCAGCTTGGTCTTCAACGTCGTCAGGAGATTCGGATTGAAGTCCGGATCACCGTTGTAGGTGTAGAGATCTGCATAGGCGAGCTTCTTCGCCTCCACCAGCATGTGCCAGTAGCGCGCATCGGTCGGTCCGAGCGAGGCCAGCGTCTGGCCCGGATACACCTTGCCGATGCAGGCCTGCAGGATGTTGAGCATTTCGTTGGCAGCGAACCCTTGAGAGGGCGGCGGCAGCTCGTTCAGCTGGAAGCCGTGATAGCTGGTCGTCATGGGGTTGACCCACTCGCCTTTGTAGTTGGCGAGGTCGGCCAGAGTCATGGTACCGCCGAGCGATTTCGACTTGGCAACGATGGCGCGCGCAATCTCGCCCGTGTAGAACACATCGCGGCCGTGCTCCTGCAGCAGCTTGAATGACTTGGCCAGTTCGAGGTTGCGGAAGATCTGCCCCGCGGCCGGTGGCGCACCATCGATGTACCACGTGGCGATCGAATCGGGATCCTGAACCGTGCAGCACTTCGCCACCGAATTCGCCGGAGAATTCTCAGCTTTCGGCAAGGTCCAATCATGCGCGATGCGTTCCGAGACGGCGAAGCCGTTGGTCGCGTAGTCGATCGCCGGCTGCAGCACCTGCTTGAAGCCCATCGTGCCGTATTTATCCAGGACTTCCTGCCATCCCCAGGTCGCACCCGGCACCGTCACGGTGAGAATGCCCGCTCCCGGCATACCCGAGCCCGGTCCCCAATTGGTGGGATCGTATGCGTAGCCGTTGGCGTTCATGAAGGCCAGCGTCTCGCCACTGGGCGCCTTGCCGCTGGCATTGAGCACGTGGATTTTGTGCTCCTTCGCGATGTAGATGATCGCGAACAGATCGCCGCCCATGCCGACGTTCATCGGTTCCATGAGATTCAAGGTTGACGCGGTTGCCACCGCGGCATCGATGGCATTACCGCCCTGCTTCAAGATCTCGAGCCCCGCCTGTGCGGCGAGCGGTTGACTCGTCGTCACGATGCCGTTGCGCGCCATGACCTCGGATCGGCCCTGAGCGAGCCAGCCTTCGGCGCGATCCCCGCGCACCACGCCCGGATTGCACGCGGGCGGATTGTCGGCGCCCGAATTGCAGGTGGAGGCGGAAAGATTTTGCGCCATGCTGACGGAGGAAGCGGCCAGCGCCAGCGCCGCGACACTCATACTTATCCAGCGCGCACGCGCGCAACCCGGTTTTCGATCGGATGTGTTATTCACTGCAACTCCTTCGGACGTTAAAAGTACATTCTGTTTGTAGTGGAAATGCCCAATGCCCAGCCTGATACTTAATATATTACGGGGCGGCAAGGAGCTATGCTTTACCCAAGGTGCACAGGTTTTTTCAGCGAGCGCACATTCACACTTCTTAACGAACGTTCAGTAACGTCGAAGGCTGCGCGATGTCGCTGTATGAGCCAAGCGTCGATTCGCGAGGGGATTGGGCCATGTTGAGCGATGAATTGGTCGGTTCAATATCCGACCGGCCCGGGATGGCCGCCGAATACCGAAGATTCTCGAGCCGAAGCTTCGGCAACATGACGGTGAATTTGCGCCGCCAGGCGTCTTTCAGCATCAGTGCGACTGCCTATCGAGACAACGGTTTCATGCTGTCGCGCGTCATCACAGTCGGAGGCCGTACCCAGCTGATCCGCACCGCCGCCGACGTTGCGGCGGACGGGCGCGAAGAATACGGCGTAACGATTGCGCGCATCGGTGCGCATGAATTTCTCAATCGCGGCCAACAGATTGAGTGCAAGCCCGGCACCGCCGCGCTGGTCGCCTGCTTTGCGCCTTTTACACATACGAAGCCCGACGACTCGTATGACTCGGTCTACTTGAACATGCCGCGTGATTTCGTCGAGCACCGATTGATCGGTGCGACGCGCACATTTCCGCGGGTTCATTCCGTCGAGCACGGTTTGTGGCTGCTGGCGCGCGACACCTTGTTCACCTTGCACCGAGAAGCGGTGGGACTCGAGAAAGAGCAGTTCAGTGCGGCGGTGCGCATCGCGGCAGAGCTGGTACTGCTGGCCCTGGGAGGCGAAGCCGATGCGCAATCCAGTTCATCGTCGATTCGCGCCGGCGCGCTCGCCCGCGCCAAGCACATCATCGCCCGGGGTTTGTCGGACCCCGAGTTAACGCTGGTTGCCGTCGCCGCCGAATGCGGCATCTCACTGCGCTATCTGCACAGCCTGTTTCGCAATGAACCGTGGTCCGCGCACGAGTATCTGAAGTTGCAGCGGCTGGGACGGGCGCGGCAGCTGTTGAACTTGGCCGATGCACGCAGCACCACCGTCACTGATGTCGCAACCGCCTGCGGCTATTCCAATTTGTCGCAGTTCAGTACGGCGTTCCGGCACGAATTCGGCATCTCACCCAAAGATGCATTGCATCACCGCGAAGACGGCTTGGCGGCGGCCAGGATCTCGTCTGCCAGACCTGCATAGTTGCCGTCGAAGTGATGGCCGCCTTTGACTTTCACGATCTTGAATTTATTGGAATCCAATTTCGGACATAGCGAGTCGTGCTCGTCTTCTCCATAGATGCATAGCACGGGCATGCCGCCGACCCGATTCACCTCAGGCAGGGTTTCCGGACCGGAGTTGTCATCCGAGATCCAGCTGCTGACATGAAATTCAAACAGGGCGTGTTCGGACATCCCCAGGATCGCCATCAAAGACACGACGGCTTTGCTCGCCGCCGGCAGACGATTCACGGCGAAAGGCAGCACATCCGCGCCCTGCGAGTAGCCGATGAGCAGCGCGCGTTTCTTGCCGAAGTGCGCCAGGTAGTAGCGAATCAGACGATCCGTGTCGGCCGCGACACCCTGCGGCGTGCGTGCGGTCCAGTAGTAGCGCAAGGAATCCAAACCCACGACCGGGATACCCTTTGCGGTCAAGGCAGCGGCAAGGTCTTGGTCGATGCCGGCCCAGCCGCCGTCGCCCGACATCATGATGGCGAAGGCATCGGAAGGCGGCGCGCCGGGCTTCGCGGCGACTTCGACCACGGGCAGATCGCCCAACTCCGCGGGCGGCGCGATGCTGCGATTCGAGTTTGCCGTTGCCAGCTTGGCAAAGGCGGCGCTGATGGATAGATCGCTTAACCTAGGCAGCGTCGCGATGGCCGCGCCATGCACCCGGGAAACAAAATCGCGGTTGGCCGCGGCGGGGCAGGCCGAATCCTCGGAACCTTGCAGTGTCACCCAGGGGTTGCTCAAGGATTTGAGCGGCTTGAGGTCAAGCCCCAAGCCTCGGCCGGCGTGCGTCATCTCGAGGCCGGAACCCTTGCAAAGCGGCTTGTCCATATTCATGTGCGGGCAGAAACCGACGCTCAATGCGCCGGCGAAGGTGTCCTTGGGCGCCTGCGCCAACACGGCGTAGGCCATGCTGCCCCCGGAGCCGATCCCGACCAGCAGCGGCGCAAGGTAAGTTGAGTTGTGCGAGTAGGCCTGCACGAAGTGGCTCAAATTCTCGAGGTCCCCGTCCGGGAAAACGCAGTCGCTGCCGTCCGCCTCGAGCACGGCTTTGAATTTCTTCAAGTCGATGCCGACCACCATGGCGCCTTGCTCCCCAAGCCGCGCAGCGAGTGCGTCGGCACGGCGGTCCCAGCCCTCGTCGCCGGACAGCAATAACACGACGCTCGTAGCGTGAGCCGGGGCGTAGAGCACGAGATCTTTGAAACGGCCATGGCTCAAGTGCACAGCATCCGCTGTCGCCATTTCGCCCAACAGCGCTAATGCCGTCACAAAAAGGAAGGATTTCATCGGTTGGTCACACTTGCCGCTCAAAATGAACGCGAATGACTACGATTGACCTCGTGTACGTCAATGCGGGAGGCGGCCATCGCTCGGCGGCCGTCGCCCTCGAGATGGCGATCCGCGAGCAATGCCGGGACTGGCAGGTCAGACTGGTCAATTTGTTCGAAGTCCTCGATCCGCAAGACGTCTTTCGCAGAACCACCGGCGTCAAACCGGAAGACTACTATAACGTGCGCCTGGCGCGCGGCTGGACCTTGGGATTGGCGCAGGAATTGCGCATTCTGCAAATGCTGATTCGCCTGAGCCATAAATCCTTGGTTGCGCAACTGCGCCGTCATTGGCAGGCATCCAAGCCCGACCTGGTCGTGTCCTTGGTGCCGAACTTCAATCGCGCCATGTACCAGGCGTTGTGCATGGCGCGCCCGCTTACCCCGTACGCGACCATTCTCACGGACCTGGCCGACTTTCCGCCGCACTTCTGGATCGAACCGAACCAGGCGCAGCACTTCATCTGCGGAACGCCGCGCGCGCTCGCGCAGGCGAAGGCCGTGATGAGCCCGGAGGCGACCGTTCACGAGACCTCGGGGATGATCATCAGTCCGAATTTTTACCGCGACTTGAAGCTGGAGCGGCGCGCCGAAATGCGCAAATTGCAACTCGACCCGGATCGTCCCACCGGCATGGTGATGTTCGGCGGCCATGGATCGCGGGTGATGCGCGCCATCTCCAAGCGGCTCGATGATGTGCAGCTCATCCTGGTATGCGGCCACAACGCCGTGCTCGCCGACAAACTGCGCGCCATGCCTGCCTCGGCGCCGCGCGTCGTGGTGGGCTTCACGTCGCAAATCGGCTTTCTCATGCAGCTCTGCGATTTCTTCATCGGCAAGCCAGGTCCCGGCAGCATCAGCGAAGCCATTCAGCAGGGATTGCCCGTCATCGTGGTGCGCAACGCCTGGACCATGCCGCAGGAACGCTACAACACCGACTGGGTGGAGGAAAATGCGGCGGGCGTCGTGCTGGATTCCTTCAAGAGCATTCGTTCAGGCGTCGCGCAGGTCGAGGATCATATCGACCTGTACCGCGCCAGCGTCAGGCGCATCAAGAATCGGGCCGTGTTTGAAATTCCGGAAATTCTGGAGCGAATACTAGCGGCGCCGGCTCGGGTTGGCTTCAATCTCTCCCAGCATCTCCGCTCCCCCGAGCGCTTGCATCTGTCCTAGGATCCAATCGCGCCGCTGCTGCACGTAGGCGGACGGCGCTGCGGCCAAGAGCCGCTGCGGATTGGGCAGGACCGCCGCCAGCACGGCGGAGTCGCTCGGGGTCAGGTCAGCGGCGGATTTGTGAAAAAAACGCTCCGCGGCGACCTCGGCGCCGTAGGTGCCATAGCCGAATTCGGCGATGTTCAAGTAGATCTCCAGGATGCGCCGCTTAGGCAGGCACGCCTCGATCAGCACCGTAAAATACGCCTCCACCCCCTTGCGAAAATAGCTGCGGCCCGACCACAAGAACATATTCTTCGCAACCTGCTGGCTGATCGTGCTCGCGCCGTGGATGCGGTGACTGTGCTGGTTCTTCTCGTAGGCCTTCTCGATGGCCTCCACGTCAAATCCCCAATGCTCGGGAAATTTCTGATCCTCGGATGCCACAACGGCCAGCGGCAGGCTCGGTGAAATCTTGTTCAGGTCCGCCCAACGATGGCGGGACACGTAGCTCTTGTCGTGCTTCGACCACGCGGCCATTTGAGTCTCGGCCATGTAGGCGCTGAACGGCGGGTTCACCCAGCGCAGCAGCGCCACCGTGCCGGCGCTGATCGCGACGCACAGTACACCTAACCCGAAAAGCGTCCACGCCAGCCGCCGTAGGAATGATTTTTTTTGCGCCACGCTTGCTAGGCTTTTACCCGGCGTACGCTTTTCATGGTGACCGATTCAACCGGCACATCGTCGAACCCACGCTTGCGGCCCGTCTCCACCGCCGCGATTTTATCGACGACATCCATGCCCTCGGTCACCTTCGCGAAAACCGCGTAGCCGAAGTTGCCGCGCGAGTGGTCGAGAAAATCATTGTCTTTCAGATTGACGAAAAACTGTGACGTGGCGCTGTTGATGTCGTTGGTTCGCGCCATCGACAGAGTTCCGCGCTTGTTCTTCAAGCCATTGTCGGCCTCGTTTTTGACCGGCGCCTTGGTTTTCTTTTGCGTCATGTCTTCCGTGAACCCGCCGCCCTGGATGACGAATCCTGGAACGATGCGGTGAAAGATGGTGCCGTCGAAGAAGCCCTCGTCGATGTAGCGGGTGAAATTGGCGACCGATTCCGGCGCCTCCTTCTCGAACAGCTCAATGGTGAAGTCGCCCAGGGTGGTTTCGAAGCGGATCATGGAGGTTCCTAGTGTTGTGTGTGAATGCCCAGCGTAACGCGGGGTTTGCCTGAAAAGTCGGGAAATGTGCGAATCGATGCAAAGCCGTGCCGCTCGAGCAGCTGCGCGACTTGTTGCGCTTGAGTCAATCCGTGCTCCAGCGCCAGCCACCCCTGCGGGTGAAGGTGCTTGGGCGCCTGCGCAATGATGGCGCTGAGCGCTTCCAAGCCGGTGGGCCCGGGGCTCAATGCCATGAGCGGTTCCGCGGCCAGCGCCTGAAGTGCGGGATCGGTCGCCGAAACGTACGGCGGGTTGGCGGCGATCAAATGAAAACGCTCGCCAGGCACGGCCTCAAACCAGCTGCCCAGGCGCCATTGAATGGAGAGCTGCAATGCTTGCGCATTGTGCCGGGCCACTTCGAGAGCGGCCGGCGACAGGTCCACGGCGGTAATCGTCCAGCGCGGCCGCTCGTGAGCGAGCCCTAAGGCGATGGCGCCGCTGCCGGTGCCCAAGTCCAACACCGCGCAAGGCTCATCGCGGGGCAGCAGCCTCAAGGCCTGCTCGAGCAGGGTTTCGGTTTCCGGCCGTGGAATCAGGACCGCGGGCGACACCTTGAGCGGCATGGACCAAAATTCGCGATTGCCTGTGAGATAAGCCACCGGTGTGCCGCCGGCACGCTGCCGGATGAGGTCCGCATAGGCGCGCTGTTGGTCCACCTCAAGCGGTTCCTCGGCGCGCGCGATCAGCGCCGAGCGCGGCATCCCGAGCATGGTCGAAAGGAGAATCTCCGCATCGAGGCGCGGCGAATCGCTGTGCGCATCCAGTCTTTGCGCGGCGCTCTTGACGGTTTCGGCAATCGTGACCTGCGTACTCATTCGACTTGGTTCGCGAGCTCCTCGGCTTGGTGCTCTTGATTGAGCGCGCGCACCAACTCGTCGAGGTTGCCGTTCATGACGTCATCGAGCTTGTACAGGGTGAGATTGATGCGGTGGTCGGTCACGCGCCCTTGCGGAAAATTGTAGGTGCGTATGCGCTCGGAGCGATCGCCGGAACCGACCTGGAGCTTGCGCGACTGCGCCTGGGCGCTTTGCTGCTTCTCGCGCTCCGCGGAGAGCAGCTTGGCCTTGAGCAAAGACATCGCGCGTGAACGATTTTTGTGCTGCGAGCGCTCGTCCTGGCATTCCACGACGATGCCGGTCGGCAGATGCGTGATGCGAATGGCCGAGTCGGTCTTGTTGACGTGCTGACCGCCGGCGCCCGAGGATCGATAGGTATCGATGCGCAGCTCCGCCGGGTTCAAGTCCACCGCCTCGACTTCTTCCAGCTCCGGCAGGATCGCGACCGTGCACGCCGAGGTGTGAATGCGCCCCTGCGCTTCGGTCGCGGGCACGCGCTGCACGCGGTGCGTGCCGGATTCAAATTTGAGCAGCGAGTAGGCGCCGCGTCCGATCACGCGGCTGATGATTTCCTTGTAGCCGCCATGTTCGCCGGGACTCTCGCTCAAGACCTCGACGCCCCAGCCCTTTGACTCGGCATAGCGGGCATACATGCGAAACAGATCACCGGCAAAGATGGCCGCTTCGTCGCCGCCGGTACCGGCGCGGACTTCCAGGAAGATGTTGTTGTCGTCGTGCGGATCCTTCGGCACCAGCAGGCGCTGCAGCTCGAGTTCCTCGCCCAACAGGCGCGGATTCAAATCCGACAGTTCCTCCTCCCCCATGGCGCGGGTGGCGGGGTCTTTGTCAGCCGCTAATTCCCGGGCGGTGGCCGCGTCGCCCTCGAGGCTCAAGAAGCGGCGGTAGCGGCCAACCAAATCCTCGAGCCGCGAATACTCCATGGAGAGTTCGCGGAACTGGTTTTGCTTGGAAATGACGCCGGCGTCGGACAGCAAACGGCTGATTTCCTCGAAGCGCTCGTCGAGTCTTTCCAGCTTGCGCCGGATGGAGTCTTTCATAGGGCGCGGATTATAGCGGCCTTGGGGCGCCGGGGAGCCTGTCTCTCAGACAGACGGCTAATGCCGGTCGCGTTCTTCGGTCAAAAGGCGGGTAACCGTCTCCGCCAGGGCCAAATCAGCCAGTTCCGCGGCCTGGCGCAGGGCCTGTGTCGGGGCGTGCAGCAGCCGGTTGGTGAGCGTGTTGGCGAGATAGTCGATCACCTCGTCGTTGGATTTTCCCGCCGCCAGCATGCGCCGCGCCTGCTCCACGGTTTGCTGGCGGATCCCTTCAGCCTGCTGACGCAGTGCACGAATCGCAGGGCCTGCATCCTGTGCGCGCGACTCGGTCAGAAATCGCGCCACCTCGTCATTGATGAGCAGACGCGCGCCGCCGGCGGCCATTTCGCGCTGCTGCATATTCTCGTCCACCAGCTGCTGCAGGTCATCGATGGAGAAGAGGTACACGTCTTCCAAGTCGGCGACTTCGGGTTCGATATCGCGCGGCACGGCCATGTCCACCATGAATATGGGTCGACGGCGCCGCGCGCGAATCGCGGCCTCAACCGCCCGTTTGGTGATGACCGGAACGGGGCTGGCGGTGCAGCTGATGACGATGTCCGCGCCGGCCAATTCCTTGTCCAGATCGCTCAACGGGGCCGCGTGGGCTTTGAGTTCAGCGGCAAGCGCTTCAGCCTTCGCCAAAGTGCGATTGGCAATGACCATGCGCTTGATGCCCGCGCTCATGAAATGCCGCGCGGTCAGTGCGTTCATATCGCCGGCGCCGACCAGGAGGGCGTTGTGGGCGCTCAGGTCCTCGTACACGCGCCGCGCCAGACTGACCGTCGCCGAGGCCAGCGATACGGCATTGGCACCGATGCGGGTTTCGGTGCGCACCCGCTTGGCGGCCGAAAAGGCCGCCTGAAACAGCTTGTTGAGAATCGGCCCTGTGCTGCCGCTTTCCTGCGCGACGCGGTACGCGTCCTTCAGCTGGCCGAGGATCTGCACCTCGCCCAAGACCATGGAATCGAGGCCCGATGCCACGCTAAAAGCATGTTCGACTGCACGCGAATCCTGATGGACATAAAGACTCGCGGCCAGGTCAAGATTGTTGCCGTGATGCCGCTCCAGCCATTTCGATAATTCTGTGCCGCTCACCGGACCCGACCAATACACCTCGGTGCGGTTGCAGGTCGACAGAATCACGGCTTCGGCGACCCCCAACTCCTCGCGCAGCGTCTGCAATGCGGCAACCAACCGATCCTCGCCGAACGCCACCTTTTCGCGCAACGCGACGGGCGCGGTCTTATGGTTGATGCCGAGGATATTGAATGCCATGGAAGCGCTTTGGCCTGATTCTTAAGGAATTCTGGTGTAAAAACTACAGTGATATCAAGGATGAATCCGCGGCATCGGGTTATTCATTTCGCTATAGTGAGGCCGTGTTCTCGTTTTCCATCATCAGCAGGGCTGGTTTAGGGCTTGGCGTGCTCGCCTTGAGTGCCTGCGCGGGTACTCATCCGAAGGCCGACGTGCAGGCGCCGCAGTCATTTTATACCGTCACGGGCGAGTTAGCCCTCGCACGTCAAGAACCGCGCGTCGCCGCGATTCAGTATGCCAACGCGGCGGCGCACGAGACCGATCCGGAAATCCTGAAGCGCGCAACCGAGGTGACCGCCGAGACGCTGCAGCCCTCGCTCATGGCCGGTGTCGCGGCGCGCTGGCTCTATGTCGATCCGAAATCGCTGGATGCGCAACGCGCAGCGGCCAGGGCAGCCCTCGCGCTCGACAAAGTCGATGAGGCCGCGGCCCACTACCGAATCGTGCTGATGAATTCGCCCGCAGGGGTGGATGCCGAATTCGCCGATGTCGAAACGGACCTGGGGACCAATGAGAATGTGTTCGGCGCACATCAACTCGCGGACCGACTGGCCTCCTACTTTCCCACCTCACCGTCGGCGCTGCGCATCCAGGGTGTCGCGGCCATGCGCGCCGATGATCCGGCCGCGGCCGTGCACAGCTTGAGCGGCGCGCTGGCGATCGAAGCGGCGGCCACGAGCGAGTCCGGGAAACCCATACATAAGGAATTGGCGCAGACGCTGCTGCGCGCGCGGATCATGGCGGGCGATGTCGAGGAACCCTTGCGTTCGGCGAAGGCCCAGCTCGACGCTGACGCCTCGCCCACGAATCGCTTCAACTATGCCGCATTGCTGATGACGGCACAGCGGCTGCCGGAAGCCACGGAGCAATTGGAGATTCTGGGACGCAACGCCGAATCCACCGCGGTGGCGCTGCGCCTGCTTGGATTGATCGATTTTCAACAAGGCCACTTCGATGCGGCGTCGGCACGATTCAGGCAGCTCTTGACCGCCGGAAAGTTCGCCGACGATGCATTTTACTACCTGGCGATGATCGCTGACCGCAACGGCGATCCTGAACGGGCATTGCGCTTCTTTTCGCAGGTGCAGAACGGCGAGAATGTGGTGCCTGCGCTGCTGCGCGCCGCGACGTTGCTCTACAAGCACGGCGCGCCAAGCGCGGCGGACGAGCTGCTCGATAAGCTGATGGAAGACGAACCGCAGCGCGCGCCGGAGATTCTCACCGCGCGGGCGCGAATGTACGCGCAGTCCCGCGACCTGAACAAGGCATTCGCCGTGTTGGAAAAAGGCGCCATGGAATATCCGGACAGCGTGGAATTGCGCTATGCGACCGCGTCCGTCTACGAAGAGCAAGGACAAATCTCGGCAGCGCTGCGCGAATTGACCCTGGTGGTCAAAGCCCGGCCAAACGATCCGGCGGCCATGAATGCCCTGGGCTTCACGCTCGCCGATCATATGAAGAATCTGTCGCGGGCCCGCAGGCTCATCGAGCGCGCCCATGCGGCGGCGCCGAGGAATCCCGCGATTTTGGACAGTTTGGGCTGGGTTCATTTCCGCCAAGGAAACGCGAGCGAAGCGCTGCCTTTTTTGAGGGCCGCGTATGCGGACGACCGCGATGGCGACATTGCGGCGCATCTAGGCGAGGTCCTGTGGAACGTCGGCCAACAGGATGAGGCGCAGCGGATCTGGTCCGAAGCCAGCGCCATCGAGCCCGAGAATCTGTTACTCAAGTCGACGCGGCATCGCTTGACCCAAGCAAACTGAGTCAGCATGCGGCGCGCGTTGACGATGGTTTGTTGTTGTGCGTTGGCTGCCTGCGTGAGCACACGTCCGGCTCCGCCGCCGGAGGCAAAGTGGGAACAGCGCCTCGGCGAATTGCAGAACTCCGCTTCGTGGCAACTCGATGGACGTGCCGCCGTCGCCCTAGGTCAGCAGGGCTGGCAGGCCACGCTCAATTGGCGCCAGTCCGACAACACCGCGGAAGTGCACCTGTCGGGTCCTTTCGGCATCGGTGCTCTGGTGCTCAAGCAAAGCGCGGAGGGATTGTCGCTGAACGGTGCACCGCCGAGCGATGCGGTGCTGGCCCAGGTCCAAGAAAAATTAGGATTCGACCTGCCGATCGAGAATTTGCATTACTGGTTGTTGGGTGTGCCGAATCCCGCCTCCACGTTCGATCTTGCGCGCAACGGCCAGGACCGCGCCGCCACCCTGAGCCAGGCCGGTTGGAGCGTTGCCTACGATCGTTATTTGCCGGTGGCGGGCGACGTGCTGCCCGGCCGCCTGGTCTTGAGCCGCGGAGACGTGCGGGTGCGTATTTTCATTGACCATTGGGATTGGCCCAAATGACGGCGGGGCGGTCGGTGTGGCGGGCGCCGGCGAAGCTGAATTTATTTTTACACATCTTGGGCAGGCGGTCCGACGGCTACCACGAACTGCAAACCTGCTTCCAATTCGTGGATCTTTGCGACGAGATCGCACTAGAGGTGCGCGCCGATGGCCAAATTCGACGCGCCGTGGACATCCCCGATCTGCCGGAGGATGCCGATCTTTGCGTCCGCGCGGCCCGGGCACTCAAAGACGCCGCGGGCGTGGGCTTGGGCGCCGACATTCACCTGCTGAAGCGCATTCCCATCGGGGCCGGATTGGGGGGAGGAAGCTCGGACGCCGCAACCTGCTTGGTGGCGCTCAATCATCTTTGGGGAATCAACTTTCCGCCTGAAAAGCTGGCCGCCCTCGGCCTCAAGCTGGGCGCGGACGTACCGGTATTTGTGCATGGCCGGGCCGCCTGGGCGGAAGGAGTTGGAGAGCGCCTGACGGCGCTATACCCTCCAGAGGCCCCTCTTGAGCCTAACTACTTGATTTTGAAGCCGAAAGTCTTTGTGAGCACCGCGGCGGTGTTTCAAGATCCTGAATTGACAAGGAATTCTCCGCCCATCACAATTCACGGCTTCCTGGCGTCCGGTGGAAGGAACGATTGCTTGGGCGTGGTGCGACGCCGCTATCCTGAAGTTGCACATGCGCTCGATTGGCTGTCGCTCTTTGGTGCTGCGCGCCTGACTGGCACTGGGGCCTGTGTTTTTTTGGCCTGTGAGACATTGAAACGGGGGCAAGAAATATTGAGCAAGTTGCCGCCGGAGTTTGAAGGCTTTCTGGCTCGCGGACTGAATGACTCGCCCTTGCTTGAGGGATTGCGGACCGGCTAAGGCCGATCTGAAGTTTTTTTCCAAGTTGGGGTGTCGCCAAGTGGTAAGGCAGCGGGTTTTGATCCCGCCATTCGGAGGTTCGAATCCTTCCACCCCAGCCATTTTGAGCAAGGTCGATG
>DATHKV010000117.1:0-4614 GCA_035488895.1 Steroidobacteraceae bacterium | reverse complement strand
TTCCCGTGAGCAACAGCGCACAGGCGGCCGGCACAAAGGTCAATGAGAAAATAAGCGCCCCGACGAGCGCCGCGATCACGGCGAATGCCATGGGGTGAAACATTTTCCCTTCAACACCGGTCAGCGCAAAGATTGGCAGATTAACGAGGATGATGACCACCACACTGACCAAACTCGGCTTGAAGACCTCCCGAGTCGCCTCGTAGACGACCTCAAAGCGCTCTACGCGTTCGAGTATTCGGCCGCGTTTATGCTGCGCATCGGCTAGGCGCAAAATGCAATTCTCGACAATGATCAATGCGCCGTCCACGATCAATCCGAAATCAAGCGCCCCAAGACTCATGAGATTGCCGCTGACTTTGCCCTCGACCATTCCCGTGAAGGTTGCGAAGAGGGCCAGCGGAATAACCATCGCAGTCAGGAGTGCGGCTCGCATATTGCCGAGAAACACGAACAGCACGACTACGACCAGGGCCGCCCCCTCGAGGAGATTCTTCTGGACCGTGGCAATCGTCTTGTTGACGAGCGTCGTCCGCTCATACACGGGCTCGGCGCGCACGCCTGGAGGTAGCCTCTTGTTGATTTCGATGAGTTGCTCGGCCACGCGCAAACTCACCGTGCGGCTGTTTTCACCAATCAACATCAGCGCTGTACCGAGCACCGTCTCTTCGCCATTGAGCGTCGCGGCCCCGGTCCGTAATTCCTTGCCGACGCCCACATGCGCCACGTCCGACACGCGCACGGGTGCGCCGTCGCGGGTGGCGATGACGACATTGGCGATCGCCTCTTCATCGGCGAGTTGGCCCGGAATACGTACCAGGAACTGTTCGCCGTTGTTCTCGATGTAGCCGGCCCCGACGTTGAGATTGGCGGACTCCAAGGCTTTCACCAAATCCGATAACGTCACGCTGTAAGCTAATAGGCGCTGGGGGTCCGGGGCCACTTGATATTGCTTGGCGAAACCGCCGATGCTGTTGACTTCCGAGACGCCAGGGACTTTCCTCAGCTGCGGTCGAATGATCCAGTCCTGAATACTCCGCAGGTCTGTTGGCGAGTACGGATTGCCGTCCGGCTTTCTAACAGACGGATCGGCAACCACCGTGTACAGATAGATTTCGCCCAATCCCGTCGCGACCGGCCCCATCGATGGAGTCACTCCCGGCGGCAACTGATCCTTTACCTCCTGCAATCGCTCGTTGACGAGCTGCCGCGCGAAGTAGATATCCACGCCATCTTTGAAGACAATCGTGACCTGCGATAGTCCGTAGGCCGAAATCGAACGAGTCGACTCGAGCTTCGGGATGCCCGCCATCGCCGTTTCAATTAGAAACGTCACTCGTTGTTCCGTTTCAAGGGGCGAATATCCGGCGGCCGCCGTATTGACCTGGACTTGGACATTGGTGATATCCGGTACAGCGTCAATCGGCAACCGTTGATACTCGACGACGCCAAACGCGATGAAGCCAGCCACGAGCGCCATAACCAGCCATCGTTGGTGAACGGCAAAATTGATGAGGCGATCGATCACGGGGATTCTCCAGAGGAGGCTATGCTCAGGCGGTACGGCTGTACCAAGGCTTCTACGCGTTTCATGGTTATTCCTGCTCCACATCTGCTTTGAGCAGGTCGGCCTTGATGAGATAGCTGTTCTGGCCGGCGTAACGGTCGCCTGCCATCACGCCGGAGAGAATTTCGATGGCATCCCGATCTCGACGACCCAACTTGACTGGTCGGGCATCGAAGACGGTGCCGACCTGGACGAATACAGCCGGCCCGTTCTTCAGGTTCTGCAACGCAGTGGGTTTGACGGCCACGACCGCATGCACTTCGGAGATCACGACCTCGCCGGTCACGAACTGTCCGGCGACCCATCGAGCATCCGCATTGTTCAAGGTCGCGCGAGCGACGACGGTTTGACTGTCGGAATGACCCGAAGTGGCCACATACGAAATCTTACTGACCGATACCGCGTCGGAATCACCCGCGCGAACGCCAACCGGCATACCGCCCCGGACTCGGCCCAAGTCTCGCGCGAAGACCGAAAATTCCGCCCACACGGTCGTGAGATCCGCAATGCGCATCAACGCGGTAGTTGCGTCGATCGCCTCGCCCGGATTTACGTTTCGCTCGAGCACGGTGCCGTTCATTGGCGCCTGGATCGAGTACGGTTCTAAGCTGTCATTGGACTCGATCGTGAGTAGCGTTTCACCACGCGTGACGCGATCTCCAGGCCGTTTGGTGACGCTGCGCACGACTCCCGAATACCGCGCACGCACGCTCTGATCGCGCTCTGCATTGGCCTTGATGGTGCCGTAAAACGTAAGGGTCTCTCGAATTGTGGCCGGCCCTGCCGTCAGCAATTCAATGCCCGAGGCTTTGGCGATTTCGGGCGAAATGGCGGCCACCGCCTCGTCTTTTTTCGCGGGAGACTCTTCTCGTGCGACTGGCTTGTTCACGGGTGCTGTCGCCGGTGCTTTTGAGCATCCGACAATCGCCGTGGTGAGACACAGAAAAATGGCTGCTCGAATCATCGGGGTTCTCCTGGTATCGGGGTCGAGGTGGCGATCGGCTGCCCTATCAAGCGCTCGATTTCCGCATCAAGCCGGTGCGCATCGCCATACGCCTCGATCAATTGACTGCGCAGCTCCAGCACTTGACGCTGCGCGTCGGCGAGCTCTAAGAATGAGAAGCGACCGTTGTCGAAGCCACGTTGGGTGAGGAGCAGCGCCTGTTCGGCTTGGGGGATTGCTTCGTTTTTGATCGCAGCCGCTCGGGCCCTCATTTGGACGGCCTCTTGATATAGGCCATAGAGCACAGCACGCATGCGCAGGTGCGCCGCTTCCCGTTCTGCATCGCTCACTTCAATTTTGGCCGTCGCGGCCGCGATCTCGCCCTGATTGCGGTTGTGGACCGGCAACGGCATGCTCAATGAGGCGACCAGCGTGTAGTCGTTACTCAGACTGATCCGCCGCACACCCAGTGCCATCGTCAGATCCGGCACAGCCTGCGCGCGCGCGAGCTTGCGCTCCGCTTCGCGCAAGCGACGTTCAGCCGCGAAGCGCGCAAAAGCGGGACTCTGCTGGAGCTGATCGAGGATCGGCGCGATCGGGATCAGCGTCGGCAACTGTCCCAAATCTGCTTGAACGGTGTCGAAGTTAGCTTCCTGCTCTCCCCACATCGCAGCCAGCGCGATGCGGCGAGCGGCGAGATCCGAACGCGTACGTTCCGCGTCGATTCGAGCACGGACTAGCACTACTTGCGCTCGATTGCGCTCTGCGGTCGAGGCAGCTCCGGCCTTGATGCGTCGTTCAACCGATGTCGCGCTGCTTTGCGCCAACACGACCGCCCGATCCGCCAGTTCAATCTCCGCCTGGGATTGTGCCGTGTCCGTGAATCGGCGGGCCATTTCGGAGAGGGCGTCGAGACGCGCAATCACATACTCCGCCTCGACCGTTCCCATTACAGCATCCGCCGCACCGAATCGATAAGCACGCTTGCCGCCGAGCTCGATCACGTGACTTAAGGTGAGCGTGATCTGCTGCTGATCGCGGGCCGCCGACGGGCCGACAAAGTTCTCCGCGGTTAAGTCGATGGAGGGATTGGGCCGAAAATTCGCTTGTAAGCGCTCCGCCTCCACCACGCGTTTGGCGGCCGGAAAAACCAGAAGTTCAGGATTGCCTTTAAGAGTGCGAGCGATTGCCTCTTGCAGACTCAGCGCCCCCGGTAGGGATGTATCGGTCGCCGCCCAGCTCGCCAGCGGCACCAGCATCAGCATGCCCGCCAGGCAATGGCGGACGAAGGGAATAAACATGGATTGTCTCCGTGATGCACCTCGCTACCGGTAACCGGCTGAGCAAGGTCTGAAACCTGGCGCTCGGGCCAGGCACATCAATCAACGGACGGAGAGAGCGGGTGGACCTCGGAGAGGGGGTCTGAAATGCGAGGGAGATTGATATCGGAAACGCGTCGAGCGCGACTGAGCGAGCGGCGGCTTACCGAGGAGATTGAACGCGATGAACAGTGCCGAGAACAGCAGCGCCAAAATTGGCAGATCCACTTTCGGCAGTTTGGTGATCGAGTTAACTCCAAGATCGATGTCTAGATCATGATGATCGAGCCCGACCCTGGTCAGGTGCTGAGTCAATTCCGTACTACTTTCGATGTGGATTGATACAGCAGGTTCCTGGCCATCAAAGCAAAGGTGCACATGTGCATCCGTGCTCTGAATCACCAAGAATATGGTGCAAAGCAGGGTGACAAACAGTGTGACGCCTCGATTCATCGAGGTAAAGGTACCCTGAATGGCTGTCGATTTCTATGAAAGCGGTCACCGTGGGTGAGTGCGAATCACGACGCGCGGTCACTATTGAGAACCGACGTGCGATTAGCGTGCGAATTTTCCCGATTTGAGGACAACTACGACTATGTGACACAACTCCTCCGTTGCCCATGGAGTTTCCGCCGTCGACCCCCCATGTCCAACTGGAGATAAACGTCGATCCGGTTATGTATCGCCCGCTCCGCCATGCGCGTCAACGGGGAAATCCTCATTATTCGTGGAGAAATGCGTCAATGCATTTTGAAAGGAAATGGAGCGGGCGATGGGAATCGAAC
>DATHKV010000116.1:0-11272 GCA_035488895.1 Steroidobacteraceae bacterium | reverse complement strand
AGGGGTGGCCAATCCATAGCAGCAGTCGGCCGAAGGCATCGCGCCAGTCCGGATGGCGTGCGAACAGCCAGCCTAAGGGCTTGAGCAGCCAGTCGGTTATACCCATGGCCCTAGGAGCCTGTCTGAGTATTCAACGTGGCCCCTTTAGGGAGCGCAGGACGCATTGTTTTTCCCGGGATAGGTATTGACGGTAATTTGCCGCACGCTGATCGCGCCGGCGGCATTTGCAAGCCCCTTGGCCAGCGCGCCGGCGCGGCTGCCGTCCGTCGCGAAACGCTGCGCGCCGGTCAGATCGACGAAGAAAGCAGGTTGCTGCTCGAATGCCATCACCGTCACCAAGTCGGTACCGAAGGGCGGTGTCACGACGATATGGTCTTTGGGATCCGCGCCCGGAATCGCCGTGGCCACGCCGGCCGGGACCACGCGCCGCTCCAGCGGGCCGGCCGGATACAGCACGGTTAAGTTTCCTTGACTGTCCAGGTCCAGCAGCATGACAAAAGCCGGCTTCTTCAAGCGGACCTCGAAGACAAATGACTCGCATTGCACGTAGGTATTGCCGCGGCTCCCCGGATCGGTATCGGCACGCAATCCGAGTTTGTCATTGCCGACGGGCAGCGATCGGTTGAGCCAGGCTTGCGCGGCGATGCGCTTGAGCAAATTCGGATCGCCGGCGACGGTCGTCGTCACGGGATCTCCCGCAGGACCCATCAACTGCACTTGCTCGCCCGTTTGGCGCAGCGCCAAATCTCCGCCTGTTTCGACGATCGACACGCCGGCAAGGGCGGCAACCTGGGCGCGCAGCGGCGCGGCGACGCCTTCCAGCCGGATATGCACTTGCTCGCGCGGAGCCGCCGACGCGATGATGGACTCGGTGTGCAGGGCCGGCAGATTCATGCCGAGAAACGAATTCGAGCCGACGTCTTGCGGGTCCTCTGCAATGGCAGGCAGCAACTGCGGATGCTGCGGGAAATTGCGATGTTCCAGAAATGAATTCATCGCCTCGCGCGCCTGCGCATAGTTGAACGCGCCGGGCAGCAGTTGACCCTTGAGCAGGCGCAGGAACGCGTCAGTGAAGGCGCCGTGATATCTGCCATCCAAAGTGGGCGCCTGCTGCAGCGCCTGAGGCGTCGAGATGTCCGCGCCGGTTTCGCTGTCGCTGGCGCCGGACAGCAGCACCACATGCTGGTATGGATAAGGCGGCGGTTGCGGGCGTGCGCTGATCGGCGCGGCGACATGGGCGACGCCCAGATCGCGCGAATTCATCGGCAGAAAACGGCTATGGCTGAACGTCTGTCCGAACGAACGCACGACTTGTCCGGAGTAGCAGCTGTCCGAAACGACGACGACCCAGCGGCCGCCCTCGTCAAGCTGTTTCAGCCGCGGCACCAGGTCGCGCCGACCGACGACCAGACTCTTCTTGGCGGCGGGCGGCGAACTGTAATCAAGATCGTAAGGAACCCAGGCGCCGGTCGCGTAGGGCAAGTCGAAGCTGTTCTCGTCCGCGTTTGCGCTGGTGCCGTGCCCGCTGAAATAGATCAGAACCGTATCGCCCTTCGCACTGCGCTGCTCGAGCGCGGATATTTCTGCGAGTATGCGTTCGTGCGTGGCCTCAACATCGCGCAGCGTGCGTACGTCGGCGGGTGCGAACCCCCACTGAGCCGTGAGCGTCTGCTGCACGGAGTCGATATCGACCGCGGGCCCCCGCAACTCAAAGGATTTCAGGGCAGGATCGCGAAACTGGCCCACCGCCACGAGCAAGGCGACATTTCGCGCGGCGGCGACGCCTGCGAACGCAAAACAGAGCAGCAGCACCGATACGCTGCGCCGTGCGGCAGTCATTGAGGCCGTCATCCCATTCGTTCCAACCGCTGGTTGCTTGTTGTGTATGATTCCCAGCGGTCAACAGAATAACAAAGGATGCGATGCGTTGATATTTCGCTGTAGCGGAAAGAGCGGTTTCTCCGCGGAGGTCTCCGGCCATCCGCAACATGTCGAGGCGAGAAAACTGGAAGGTGAAGTGGAGGTCCGATTTACGGATGTGGCCTGCATCGTGCGCACCCCTGAAGGCGCCGTGCATGCGCACCCCGGCGATGCCATCCTGACCGGCAACGGCGGCCACCATTGGCGCGTCTCGCACGGAAAGTTCTTGCACAAGTACCGGCCCATACCTCCCACGATCGCCGGCGAACCGGGCCATTACCGGAGTCTGCCGTACCATATTCTGGCGCTGCAGTTGCAGGAGCCCTTCGAAGTCCTCTTGGCAGACGAAGTCTCGCAGCTCAACGGCCATCCCGGCGATTGGCTGGTGGACTACGGGGATGGCAGTCTGGGCATCGTTGCCAACGACATATTTGCAACCACCTACGAAATTTTGGGCTAGACCATGGCGCTGCATCAGGCAATTCAACGAGTACTGCTGGTCGGCGCGCGGCTGAACATTCCAGCGCCTCCGCCTCCCGCGAGCCCGCCGGAGCGGCTATTGCCGCTGATCGAGGCCCTCGCGCCCGCCCACCTGATGTTCGATGCGCGTGCGCTGCATTATGGCCACCGCTACCGGAGCGGTTTCTGGGCCATTTATCTCCTGAGCGCCATCGCGGTGCTTTTCGCGGTACTACCCCTGGCGCTCGGTTGGGACGATCGCCGGCATTTGCTGCATCCCACATTGGGGTTATGGGCCGTGGCCGAAGTTCTGGTCATCGGCACGGTCAGCCTGATTTATTGGACGGGCCATCGGCGAGATTGGCAGGGGCAGTGGCTGCGCGCCCGAACCGCGGCCGAATTGATCTGGTATCTGCCGCTGGTGGCCCCGCTGATCGATTTCGCTCAGCGCGAGCCCTCCGCGAACTGGTACATGCGCGTGTTCGATCCCGGCAATCACCTGCGGAGCGGCGACCAATTGGAGGCCATTTGCTCGAAAAACGAGTCGTTGGCGCGAACGCTGCTCGATTCAGCATGGGTTGATCCGGCGTTCGTCTCCAAATACGCGACTTGGACCGCGGGTATCCTCGAGGCGCAGGCACACTACCATCATCGGGTTTCCATCAAGCAGCATGCCCTGCTGCACCGGGTGCATTCCGTAAACATCGGCCTGTTTGGGCTGACGGCGCTCGGCGCGGTTGCACATCTGTGGGTTCACACCGTGTGGCTATCGGTGTTGACAACCTTTTTCCCGGCCCTGGGCGCCTCGTTGCATGGCGCCCTCGCCCAGTCGGAGGCCTATCGGCTCGGTTCCACGTCGGAACGCTTATGGGGAGAGCTGCAGCGCGCCATCGGATCGATTCGAGCGACGCTGGACCCCCAGGGCGCCGCGCCGGAGCCATTGGCGGTCAAGCAATCAGTCATGGAGGCCATCGAGCTGATCTTGGAGGAGCATCAAGATTGGCACATGCTGGTGCGCCCGCATCATCTACCCTTGGCCTGAAAGAGTTATATTGCGTTGGATAAAAAACTTACGGGAGACCGCAATGAGCTTCAGAGTATTTCGGTTGGCGCCGATCGCACTCGCCGCCAGCTTTGTTGTAGGCGCTATCGGCACGGCGCAGGCCGTTGACGTCAAGGTAAAACTGACCGGCGATCAGGAAGTGCCGGCCGTGGCGAGCACCGCTACCGGCGTGGGCACCATCGTGATCAAGGACGACAAAACGGTGAGCGGCAGCATCAAGACGACAGGCATCGACGGCACCGTGGCTCATATCCACTTGGCCGAACCGGGGAAGAACGGTCCACCGATCATTACCTTGACCAAAACCGAGAACACCTGGTCCGTGCCGGAGGCCTCCAAGCTGACCGACGAGCAGTACAAGGCATTCAAAGAAGGCAATCTCTACGTCAACATACACAGCGCGGAGCACAAGGGCGGCGAGATCCGCACACAGCTCAAGCCGTAATTAGACCGGGGAGCTTAGGTCCGATCATGCGAACCTCCGCCATGCTGTGGGTTGCGGTGCTTGCGCTTGGCTCCGCGGCGGCCTCCGCGCAAACAAATGCGCAGCTGCGGGCATACCAGGATTTCGAGAACGCCAAGGCCGCCGGCAAAACAGCGGCAGCGCTCGACTTTGGCAAGCAAGCGGTCACGCTGGCCGAGAGCGGCGGCGACAGCGCAGAGCTCATCGAGTTATTGCGCAATGTCGGCGACTTTGCCTCGCAAGCCGGCAGCGACGAACTGGCGCGCGGATATTATCTCAAGGCGTTGCGCCTCCAGGAAGCCGCGCTCGGGTCCAATCATCCGGACCTCGTCTCCATTTTGTCGGCGCTGGCTGAGTTGGCGTTAAAGGACAAGCGCTATGCGGATGCGGAGTCGCAACTGACGCGGATCGTAAGCATTGAGCAAGCGGCTTATGGCGAGCGGCATGCCAGCACGCTGGCGAGCCTCGCCAAGTTGCGCGCCCTTTACCAAGCCACGAATGACGCGCCGGGTATCGCGCGCGTGGCTGCGCAATTGCAGCCTCCACCAGCCGCCACCCGGGGCTCGCTGCCGCGTCCGGGAGAAGTGACCGGCAAGGAACGGCACTATAAGCAAAACGAGCTGGGGTTTGCGACGGTGAGGGTTTTCTACGGTACCAACCGCGCACGCACGGGAGACTTAAAGCCCTCGCAGTTCTACGGCAAGGCACGAGGCGAATTGGAATACGGCTACCTCGACGTGACGATCCCGCGGACCCACCAGGAAGCACAGCTCGAAACGGAACCGCGGTGGGTCGAATATACCTTCCTCGCCGACCCAGCCGCCCTGCGCGCTCAATATGTCCTGCTCGACAAAGTCTCGCCGCTGGAGATGCGCGAATTTGTGCGCGCATTGCACCAACAGATCAGCGAATCACGCTTCAAGGACGTTTTCATTTTCGTGCACGGCTTCAACAATACCTTTGAGGATGCCGCCCGGCGTACGGCGCAAATGGCCTACGATTTGGACTTTGACGGCACGCCGATGCTCTATAGCTGGCCCTCGCAGGGAAGCGCCACCGCGTATGCCATCGACGAAGCAGCCGTCGGCATCAGCGGACGGCGGCTGGCCGACTTCATGGACACCGTCGTCGCCCAATCGGGAGCGCAACGAATTCATTTGATCGCGCACAGCATGGGAAATCGGGCGCTGATCGAAGCGCTGCAGGCCTATCTCGCCAAGCGCGCGCCGGATAACCGCCAGCACATTTTCGGCCAGATTGTCTTCACCGCGCCGGATGTGGATCGCGACTACTTTACCGACGCGATTCAATCGCTGACCGGATCCGCCGAGCGCATTACGCTATACGCATCCGACAACGACTATGCGCTGCGCAGCTCGCAATTCCTGCACGGCGCTCCGCGTGCGGGAACCGCAGGCGATGTCATCCTCAAGCTGGCCGGAGTCGACTCCATCGACATGTCCTCGGTGCCGGCGGACTCGCTCGGCCATTCCTACTTCGCGGCAAACTCCGGCGCCATATACGATATTTTTCGATTGCTTTGGCGCGGCGACCCTCCTCCGCAGCGTTGCGGCATGAGCAATCGCAAGGCGGCGGCCGCCTTCACGATATGGTGGTTCGATGCCGAGGCCTGCAAGGGCGCGGACATGCTCGAGGCCGGCGTCATGCTGAAACGCTTCGGTGAATTGGCACGCCAACACGTGCTCAGCAATATCTCGGCTCTCACCGATCCCTCGCAGCAGCGCCAATGGAAACTGGTATTGACGCGACTCGACGGACTGTTGCCGAAGCCGACCCAGCCCCAAGGCAGTGCACCCAAATGACTCGACTCAAAAGCCTGCCTGCCATTGCGCTGTGCGCTTCCTTGCTGCAACAGCCGGCCCTTGCCGCCAAGGACAACGTCAGTGTCCGTGCCTACGTGAACGACACCTGCATCATCGCCGATGAGCCGTTCTTTCTGCCGGCTGCGCCGCCGAAGGACGGTGACGCCCAGGCAACGGCAAAATTTCTGCCGCTTTTAGGCCTCGTGATCGGCAAGCTGGCGGAGCTGTTCATCAATCACGAAATTCAGGCATCCGCCGATCGCTACAAAGCCGGCGTGGCCCGCAAGGACACGCGCTATGCCGTGACCCGGGAGATGAATCTGTATCGCGTCGATTTTGAACCGGCTCCGGCGCTGGAAATCAACGCCAGGCTGGGCTGCATGACCCTGGTGGCGGCCAATTTCAAACCGGATGCCACCGACTGTACGGCGGCCTACGTGCCGAAGGAGCTGGCGAAGGAAAGCGTTGGCCTGCCGCAATCGGAGTGGAAGACATCGAGAGCCGACGATTCCATCGAAAACCAGCTGCGCCGGGCCAACATCTGCATCGACGGCAAAATCCGCGCCTCGTATGAGGCGCGATTCGAATTCTCGGCCGATGGGACCGCCTACCGGCTGAAAGATGCGGGCTATCGAGTCGATGCGCTTTTGACCACGGATAAGGCCGGCACGACGCGCAACACGCTGTATACGCTGAAAATCTTCAACCCGAGCACGACCGACCAGCAGGAGGTGCTGTCGAGCGCCTGGGTGAACATCGGCCCGGTCAAGGCGGGCTCGAGATCGCACGGTTCGGGAGGCAACGCCGCTCCTTGGCTGCGCGTGCCGCCGCTGCCGGCGGAAGCGCGCCGCAATTTCGATGAGAGGACCAAGGTTCACCAGCAGGTGACCGGAGAGATCGAGGCGCTGCAGCGGGCGCTGACCCGCAATCGGCGGCTGCTGGTGGGATTGGATCAGCGAATATCCAAAGCGAGTCCCGACTTGCTGGAAGGGCTCAAGCAGGAACGCACGCGAGTTGCGGTCCAGAATCAGTCACAGTCGGCAGAGCTGGATGCGCGGCGCGCGGAATACCAAGACCTGCCGCGGGATCCGTTGGAGTTCATGCCGGTCACCATTGAGGTGGCGGTCACGGAAACGGAATCTGAAAAAAAGGCGCAGGTCGCCTTGGCAGAACTCGTCGGCAGCAACAGCGGCCTGGTTGCCTCGGCGGTCGGCAATGCCGCGAGCGGCCTCCTGTCCAAGGCTGCAAACGTCAATGACCTCAAGATCGAACCGGATTCGGCGGATGTGGCCGCTGAGCTTGCATTCGCGCGCGCCGGCTACTACGACGCCTTGGTTGCCGCCCACACCACCGCTTCCGCATCGACCCAGCGGGATCTGGAGCGCAAGCTCGCGCTGGAAAGGGATAAATATAACGAAGCCCGGCGCGTGGCTGGACTGGAGCAAGTCAAATGACGCAAAAAATCACCGCGGCGATTCTGGTCTGCGCCCTCGCCGGGCTGTGGATGCGGGCGGCTTTGGCCGCACCCCCGGATGACAACGAGCAAAAGACGGTGTTGTCGAACGAGCAGATCCAGCAGGCGCTGCAGGCACCGGTTACGCGCAGCTTCTCACCGCGCGGCTTGGCGCGGCGGCAGTCGAGCGATTCCGGCCAATCCGTGAACCTCAACGTTCCCTTCGAACACAACTCCAGCGCCTTGATGCCGCAAGCCGCGGCGCAGCTCAAGGAACTGGGGTTGGCGTTGACGTCCGCCTCTCTCGGCAAAGACAAATTCCTGGTCGCCGGGCATACGGATGCCAAGGGCAGCGCCCCGTACAACAAGCAGCTGTCGCTCAAGCGCGCCGAGGCGGTGAAGCGATTCTTGGTCTCCAAGGGCATGGATGCCGGCCGATTGACCACGGTCGGCTATGGATCCGAAAAATTGCTGGCGCCGGAGCGGCCCGAGGACGCCAGCAATCGCCGGGTCGAAATCCGCGATCTAGGATCGGCAAACTGAGGCAACCCAACACAATGCTCGTCGAGCGGGCCAGCGAGCCCTATCGCAGCGCCGGACTATTCGCCTACAACTTTGCGCGCGGCAAGCTGCGCGGCGATCCCGTGTTCCGGGAACTCTTGGAGCGCGGGCTGCTGCTGGGGCGCGGCCGCATCCTTGACTTGGGCTGCGGTCAGGGGCTGTTGACGGCCTGGCTCAAAGCCGCCCTGCACTGCTATGAAAGCGGGAGTTGGCCGCAGGAATGGCCGCCGGCGCCGATGCCGACTTCGACTCGTGGAATTGAATTGATGAGCCGCGATGTCGAGCGCGCGCGGATTGCACTCGGCCCCAAATGCGAAATATTGCAGGGCGATATTCGAGACGCGGAATTCGAGGCCAGCGATGCCGTGGTCATCCTCGATGTCTTGCACTACATCGCCATGGAAGAACAACGGCAGGTGCTGAAGCGGGTGCGCGCCGCATTGCCGGCGCGCGGCTTGCTGCTGCTGCGCATCGGCGATGCCGATGGCGGTCTGCGCTTTCACTACACCCAGTGGGTTGACAGGCTGGTGATGCTGTTCCGCGGCCACGCGTCCGTGGCGACGCACTGTCGAAGCGCTGCACAGTGGCGCGAATTACTCTGCGAGTGCGGCTTCGAAGTTCAGGTAACTCCAATGAGCCGGGGCACGCACTTCGCCAATGTTCTTCTGATCGGCTACGCCCAATAATTATTCGCGCCTAGCGCTCGGGCTGAAACACCACGAGGCTCGTGACGCTGCCGTCGCCGGTCACCGATGTCAGATGCCCGTCGCGGGAGAAATTGAGCTGGTATTCCCCGCGAGAGGATCTCCACATTCTCCACTGCGCTGCATCAAGAGAAGCATTTTCGCTGGTGAGCGGATAACCGACTGCAATGATGGCCTGGTCCCGGGTCATACCAATCATGACCTTACCCTGGCGGATCGCCTCTTGGATGGCCGCAGGATATGAGGAGATCCGTCCACGAGGATCCTCCTTGACGACGATCTTATTGACCCAGGCATCGAGCGATTCTTGATCGCGGCCGTAGTCATGCCCCAAGCGCATGGGTTTTCCATCGACCTTGACCGCCGCCCGCTGGCGCCCATAGCTCAAGACTTCGATGGGAGTACCGGCCGGGATCATCGGCAACTCCGAATAGTTGCCGTCGTTTATCCAGTCCTTGTCATAGTGTAGGTCGCAACAGGCGTATCCCTGCCGCGGAAAGGCAGCTTGTCCGTCGGCGCCGACCGGCGCAGGCGCCGGTTTTGCCAGACCGACCGAGGCCATGACGTCGCGCAAAATGCCCGCCTGCGTTCCGACGGGAATACTGAAGAGTAAGCAAGCGAATGAACCAAGCGCGGCGCGTAGGGCGATGCGCGCGCGCATTTTGTTAGCAATCATTGTTTTTCTCCCCTATCGGCGCCGAGAGTTCGGCGTGCCGTGGCGGGATGATCATGCCACCAACGGCCGCTACTTCGCCAGCGGCCGGAGCCAAAAATCAGCTTATGTGAAGGCGAGTCGCGCGAGTCGCCACGCTCCTTCGCGAATCAACCCTTTATACTGACCCCATGGGGTTCATTCGCATCGCGCTGTTCGCACTGACCGTCTTAGGTTCCGCAGAGGCGATGTCGGCGGAGAACCGCATTGCGCTCGTCATCGGCAACAGCGAGTATTCCAGCGGCCCCCTGCCCAATCCTGCCAACGACGCCAAGATGATTGCGGAGACCTTGAATAATCTCGGATTCGAAGTTATTGCGCGGCGCAACGCAGACCAAAACACCATGAAGCGGGCCATTCAGGAATTCGGATCCCGCCTGGAGAAGGCCGGCCCTTCCGCCGTCGGGCTGTTCTATTACGCCGGGCATGGTGTGCAGCTCAACGGACGCAACTACCTCATCCCCACCACCGCGCAAATCGAGCGCGAAGGCGACGTCGAAATAGAAGCCGTCAGCGCGGATTGGGTCATCGAGCAGATGCGCTACGCGCGCAATCGGCTCAACATCGTGATTCTCGATGCCTGCCGGAACAACCCGTTCACGCGCAGCATGCGCTCCGTCGATCACGGGCTCGCCACCATGGATGCGCCGGCGGGAATTTTGATCGCGTACTCAACGGCGCCCGGAGCGGTGGCCGCGGACGGGTCGGGCCGCAACAGTCCCTACACGGAAGCGCTCAGCAAGGCCATGCGCGATTTGCAGGAACCCGTCGAACAAGTCTTCAAGCGTGTGCGCGTCGGGGTCATGAGCGCCACGTCGGGGAAGCAAGTGCCGTGGGAATCATCCTCACTGACCGGCGATTTCTACTTCGCGCCGCCCAAGGCCGCAGCGGCCGCACTACCGGCACCGTCCCCGGCAGCCGCACCGAGTCCAGCCCCACAGTCGGTGGCTGCCGAGCCGAGCAGGTCATCGGGTGGATTCAGCTCCTTCGTATCCGGATTGTTCGGTGCGAACAAACCCGCGCCGCAGCCGCAGCCGCAGCCGCAGCCGCCGGCAAAACCTGTGGATGCACCCATCCGGCAAGCCGTGAACATCCCCAACAAGGCGCCGGACGTACCGGCCGGATCGCTGGCGGGCAGCAGCGTCACCGCCCTGCTGCAGTCCATCGGAATTGAGTCCGGTGAGATCGACGCGGTGCACAGCTACCAACCCGCAACGGTTCGTCAGCTGATCGCGCGCAGCCCGCGGCATGTGACGGTGGGCAACACGCCCAAACAGATTCAAGCGGCCCTGGCGCTGTGCCGCCAATACTCATCGGAGTGCCAGCTCAGCATGTTCAGCGATGAAGTGCTGCGCACGCAGGTACTCGACCCGTTTGAAGTCGACACGCTTCCCGTGAGCGTTCAGGCCTTCCGCCAATTCGTCGACGCCACGCACTACAAGACCGAGGCGGAGAACGTGGGTTATGCCTACGCCTACGTTGGCGGCAGCAAACTGACGTCGGTAGCCGGCGGCACTTGGCGCAACGGCATCAAGCAGCACGAGGTCGTGGATGAGGCAGCTGTGATTGCCGTCAGCTTTCAGGATGCGGTGGCCTACTGCAAGTACAAGGGTCAACGCCTGCCGAGCGAGAATGAGTGGGAGTACATCGCGCGCGGTCCCGAACGGCACACGTTTCCATGGGGCGAGAACATGGGTCCGGCGGTCGGCACCGCCAACGCCGCACCACACGCCGGCGATGGGCCCGCGGAAGGGATCGGCGGGCGCTATCGAGGCCTGTCAGGAAACGTATGGCAATGGGTTGACAGCAAGGTCAACGGCAGACGCGTGTTGAAAGGCTCCTCGTGGCTCGAGACCAATCCGGCGTTCAGACGTTCCGCCAGCCGGCGCTACGAGCTGCCCAACCGGGCCGATGAGGACAGTGGTTTTCGCTGCGCCAGGTCCGTCGCCGAGTGGCCCGATGCCGATCTCTGGTTTGCGCAAATCAAATAGCCTGCAGCTGCGCCGCTATACTACCGGGCGTGTCAGCCCAAGCGAGAATCACCCGATGAAACTACCGGTTCGAATTTGCATTCTGATTGCGGCGTGCCTGATGGCGCCGGCGGCGTCGATGGC
>DATHKV010000115.1:0-3430 GCA_035488895.1 Steroidobacteraceae bacterium | reverse complement strand
TCCAACGCCTCCGATGCCTGCGAGAAATTGCGCTTCGAGGCGATCGCCAAGCCTGACCTGCTCGGCGGCGATGAACTGTCCGTCACCCTGACCCCGGACTCGAGCGCGGGCACGTTGAGCGTCAAGGACAACGGCATCGGTATGAGCGAGGCGGAGATCATCGACAATCTCGGCACCATCGCCCGTTCCGGCACCAAGAAATTTCTGGAAACGCTGAGCGGCGATTCGGCCAAGGATGCGCAGCTGATCGGTCAGTTCGGCGTCGGGTTCTACTCGGCCTTCATCGTGGCGGACAAGGTCACCGTCCTGACCAAGCGCAGCGATGCGCCTGCCGTGCGCTGGGAATCCGATGGCGAGGGCCAGTACCAGATCGAGGCCGCCGACAAGACCGATCGGGGCACCGAGGTCATTCTGCACCTGCGCGACGAGGACAAGGAATTTCTGGAACCCGCGCGTCTGCGCCAGTTGGTGCGCAAATACTCGGATCATTTGAGCATTCCGATCACGCTAAAAACCGGCGATGAGTCGGAGACGGTGAATCAGGCGAAGGCGTTTTGGACGCGCCCGAAGTCGGAGCTGAAGGACGAGGACTATCAGGCGTTCTACAAGCACATTTCCCACGATTCCGAGGACGCGCGGGTGTGGGCGCACAACAAGGTGGAAGGCAATATCGAATACACCTCGTTGCTGTACCTGCCGAAGCGCGCGCCTTTCGATCTGTTCGATCGCGATCAGAAAGGCGGCATGCAGCTGTACGTCAAGCGCGTATTCATCATGGATCGGGCGGCTGAACTATTGCCGCCGTACCTGCGCTTCATGCGCGGACTGGTGGATTCATCCGACCTGCCTCTGAACGTGTCGCGCGAGCTGCTGCAAAACAATCGCACGGTGGAGAAGATCAAGTCGGCGCTGGTCAAGCGTTCGCTGGACATGCTCGACGAGCTGGCCGCGAAGCCCGCGGAGTACGCGGAATTTTGGAAAACCTTCGGCACGGTGCTGAAGGAAGGGATCATCGATGATCCGGCCAACAAGGTCCGCATCGCAAAATTGCTGCGCTTCAATTCGACCGCGGAGAGTGCTGATGCGCCGGGCGTTACGCTCGAGGCCTATGTGTCGCGGATGAAATCCGATCAAAAGGCGATTTACTACCTGACCGCCGACTCGCTGGCGGCGGCGCGCAACAGTCCGCACCTGGAGGGCTTTCGCGCCAAGGACATGGAAGTGCTGCTGCTGACGGATCGCATCGATGAGTGGGTGGCGGCGCATTTGCACGAATTCGAGGGCAAGACGCTCGCCAATGTCGCGAGCTCGGCGGCCGATGTGGCCTCCGCGATTGAAACGCCCGAGAAGGCCGCCGCGGAAAGCGAATTCAAAGACACGCTGGATCGGCTCGGCAAGAGCCTGACCGGCAAGATTGCCAGCGCGCAGGTGTCGGCGCGCCTGACCGATTCTCCCGCCGTGCTGGTCGCGGGCGAATTCGGCATGAGTTTGCGTATGGGCCGAATTCTCAAACAGGCGGGGCAGAACAATCCTTTCGCGACGCTGCCCATCCTCGAAGTGAACGCGAAGCATCCGATCGTCGCGCGCTTGAAAGACACGCCTGATGAGGCGGCGTTCTCGGATCTCGCACACGTGCTGTACGACCAGGCGATGCTCGCGGAAGGCGGTGAGCTGGACGATCCGGCGGCATTCGTGCGGCGCGTGAACCGGCTCATTGTCGAAGGGCTGGCCGCGCAGCCGAAAATCATTCTGAGCTAGGCTCCTAAGCATGCGAATGCCGCAGTGGGCTGCAAACGACGGTGCGACGGCGCTGGGAGGCAATCCCGAAGCGCCGATCGATGATGCGCCGCTGCTCGACGCCTATTCCGGCGCCGTCATCGGCGCTCTCGAGCGGGTTGCGCCCGCCGTGACTTTCATCGAAGTGGTCGGCGAAACGCGGGCCGCCGGGCCGCGTAGCCGCCGTCCGCAACAGGCCAGCGGCTCCGGATTTCTCTTTACGCCGGACGGGTATCTGCTCACCAACAGTCATGTCGTCGATGGCTCCGATGAGATCACCGTGCGACTGAACGACGACACGCGCTTCAACGCGGACCTGGTGGGCAACGATCCGGATTCGGACCTGGCGGTGCTGCGCATCGGATCGCCTGGCGCGCTGCCGTACGCCGAGTTCGGCGATTCCGCGCGCTTGAAGGTGGGCCAGGTCGCCATCGCCATCGGCAACCCCTTGGGTTACTCGAAGACCGTCACCACCGGCGTCGTGTCGGCGCTCGGCCGCACGCTGCGGGCCAAATCGGGCAGGCTCATGCACGATGTCATCCAAACCGATGCAGCGCTCAATCCGGGCAATTCCGGTGGACCGCTGGTCGACTCCAAGGGACGCGTCATCGGCGTCAATACGGCGATGATTCCGCAGGCCCAGTCGATCTGCTTTGCCACCGGGATCAATACGGCCAAATGGGTCATCGGCCAGATGTTTGCCCATGGTAGGGTACGGCGTGCCTATATCGGCGTTTCCGGGGCGACCGTGCCCATTGCCACCCGCGTGGTGCGGCATTTCAGCTTGCCGGGCAACACCGCGGTCCATGTCGCCGATATTGTGCCGGGCAGTCCGGCCGCGCTGGCCGGCGTACAGACAGGTGATCGCATGGTTGCGCTCGACGGCGTGCGCATCAATGGCATCGACGGGCTGCAGCGCACGCTGGATGCGAGCCTGATCGGGCGCGAGTGCGAATTGCAGTTGCTGCGCCGGTCGAGCGTGATCAAGACGACGATACGGCCGATTGAAATGCCGGCATATCGGTCCGGCGGCAAGTGACGACTTCGGAGGAATTGAGAATGACCCCCACGCATCCCGTTACCCTGGCGGTCCCGCCCGAGCCCACTGATCATGCGCAGGGCTCGGAACACGCGAGGGTGGTGGTGGTCGAGTACGGGGATTTCGAGTGTCCCAGCTGCAAGGTCGCGGCGACGACCCCATCATTGTTGATGGAGCGCTTCCCCAATCAAGTGCGTTTTATTTTTCGCAACTTCCCCTTGGAAGAGGCGCATCCGCACGCGCTGCTGGCCGCGGAGGCGGCAGAGGCCGCGTCCGCGCAGGGAAAGTTTTGGGCGATGTACGATGTCTTATTCCGCAATCAGGCGCATCTCAAGAGCGCGGACCTGCAGCGCTATGCGAGCGAATTGGGCATGGACATGGCGCGCTACGTGGCGGAAATGGACGACCACATCTACCTGCAGAAGGTCCGCGAGGATATTACGAGCGGACGCCTGAGCCACATTCGCGCAACTCCTACATTCTTCGTCAACGGGGTGACTCAGGATATTTCCTACGGCATGAAGGCGTTGCACGACGCGGTGGCCGCCGCGGTGTCGAGTCACCGGAAATAAAAAGGGCGCCCTGTTGAGGCGCCCGAACGGGGAATTCTTCAAG
>DATHKV010000114.1:0-29755 GCA_035488895.1 Steroidobacteraceae bacterium | reverse complement strand
GACGATGTGGCCGTCGGGTACCAAGCTCAAGCATTTACCGATTTTGTCGATATCGACCGCGTGGAAGTGTTGAACGGGCCGCAGAGCACGTTATTCGGCAAGTCGGCTTCCGCCGGCCTGGTCAATGTCACGACCAGGGCGCCCACCGACACGTTCACCTACTTCGGTGATGTGAAGGCAACCACCGATCATGAACAGCGCGCTTCATTGAGCGTCTCCGGCCCCATAACGGACACCCTGTCCTTTCGCCTCAGCGGGTCCTTCCGCTACTGGGGCGGCAACGTCAACAATCTTACCAGCGGAGGTAGAATCGACGACGATCGAACCGGCGGCGTTCGCGGCAAATTGCAGTGGCGTCCGAACGATGACCTCAACGCAACGTTCACCGTCCACTTCAATGAGGACCGCGCCGAGTGTTGCGGCGTGCCATTGGTCAAGCTCGGGCCCGGAGCGCTGCTATTCGGTGTGCCGGCGTTGACACCGGCGGCTGCAATCTCAGGGATAAACCCCGGACCCGACAATAATTCTGTCCGAGTCAATCAAGCTCCGATCGCCAATTCCGAGGACGTGGGCTTCACCTCGCATGTCAGCTACAACTTCGGCGACGTGACCTTGTTATCCATCACCGGTATCGACCAATACCACCTGCACGACCTCACCGATTTCGACACCACGGACGCGAGCACGCTGCAATATTTCACGCCGTTCACCAATACCAATCCGGCGGGTTCCAGCCCGGCGTCCAGCCCCACGCAATTGACCGGCGGCCTGTTGCAAGGCGGCCGTTTCAGCGTCAAGACCTTTAGTCAGGAGTTCCGGCTGTCGTCAAACGGGGCCCACGACTTCAACTATGTGGCGGGAGTCTACTTTTCCGACGAAGATCTGATCCGCGTGTTCGGCCGCGGATTTGTGGGCAACAGCAAGGCCATCGCCAACTGGCGCGGTGAAACCCAATACGACAATTACGCCGTGTTCGGTCAGACGAGTTGGACGTTTGCGCCGCGCACATCGTTGATCACCGGCTTGCGTTTCAACCGCGAAGAGAGCAGCTACACCTACGATGACTATTATCGCGTCATCCATTTCCCCGCCTTCGGGCAACCGACGCAAAACATCGACAGCGTGGTTACCGGCAAACTAGGGCTGCAATTCCAGGCCACGCCGGACATCATGGCCTTCGCTTTTGCCGCTCGCGGCTACAAAGGCGTTGCCTATGATCTGGTCACCGGCTTGAGCGCCGCGGAGGCCGCCAGTTTTCCGGTACGGCCCGAGCATTCGACCGATTATGAAGCAGGTTTGCGCACCGAGTGGTTCGATCGGCGCCTGGTGGTCAATGCGACCGTGTACGACACGGAATACAAGGACTTTCAGGTGCAGACCATCGTTCCGAATATCCTGAATTCGTTCATCTTGACCAATATTCCGAAGGTGCGAACGCGCGGTTTCGAATTCGATTCGGTCGCACAGATCACATCGGAACTCCATGCAGCTTTGGGCTATGCGTACACCGATGCGCATGCGGTCGACTATCCGGTCGGCCAATGCTACAGCGGTCAGACGTTACCGGCGACGTGCACGGCCAGTCCCGCATTTCAAAACCTCGACGGCGCGACGCTGCCGAACGCGCCGAAAAACAAAGTGAGCGTTGCCTTGGACTACAAGCGAAACATCCCGGGCGTCCCGGTGGACGCCGACTTTACGGTGAATTCGGTGTGGCAGAGCGCCGAAAATTTTGCCATCACCCGAGATCCCGGTACGATTCAGCCTTCTTACGGCATCACCAACATGAATTTGCAGTTCACGCCGCAGGCGTTCTCGAACTTGAGTTTCTCGGTATTCTGCAACAATGTGTTCGACAAGCACTACGCCTCGAATCTGAGCAATGTGCGCAGCAATTGGACCTTCCCGAATCCCGCGCCGGTTGGAATCGCTTACGCACAGGAACTGCCGCGCGACTACGACCGATTCTTCGGCATTCGAGTTGCATTCGCGAGCAAGTGAGAACGAGGGCACGCGGACGCTGCTGGTCCGCATGCTCTCAATCAAACGGCAAGGCGGCGCGTGTACTCGTGACGCTTCTTCACCGCTTTGGAACGCGCTCCCTCGATGGCGTCGGTCTCCGTCGCCGCCAACAGACCCTCGATGACCCGGGCCAGATGGTCGCGCATCGCTTTGCGGGCGCCCTTTGGATCGTGCTTGCGCAGTGCCGCCAGAATGCGCCGATGTTCGCCGATTCTCGGCTGCACGCCGACGCGCCGCGCCCGCTCGAGCATATAGATGCACAGGGGCGACTTGTGCCGCATATCCCAGAGATTCTCGATGACCGTGGTGATCGCCGTGTTGCGGGTGGCGCGCGCAATGGCAACATGAAAGCGCCGGTCCGCAATCTCGCCCTTTTGCTTGCGCGCATTCTCATCGACCATTTCCGTGATAATGGCCTCCATTTCCTCCAATTCTTCATCGGTAACGGTCGTTGCCGCGAGCGCCGCCGCCTCGCCTTCGAACAGCCGGCGCGCCTCAGTCAGTTCAAACGCACCAATATCCAAATCGCCCGGTCCAACCTGCGCGGGAGGCTGGTCGGTCACATAGATCCCGGAGCCGTGCCGCGCCTCGGCGAGACCGCGGATTTCAAGGGCTATCATGGCCTCGCGAATCGTCGGCCGGCTGACCTTGAATGCGACGGCAAGATCTCGTTCCGAGGGCAGGCGCTGCCCGGGCTTGTAGTTTCCGCCGATGATCGACGCCATGATGGCGCTGGCGACTTGCTGATAGAGCTTGCGGGTATCGGGCGTGGCGGCCATGAAGCAGGAATCTTGACCGCTTCCATGGCGGATGGCAATGTTACTTGACCACTTCACGGACCGAGAATGAGCCGACCCCTTCATCTTGATCCAGAGAGGTTTTTCCCCGCGGAACCCACGGTGCGGCGGATTGCCGCTCAACTCTTCGCAACGGTCGAACGACTGCCCATCGTGAGCCCGCACGGCCACACGGACCCTGCCTGGTTTGCGAGCAACGCGCCCTTCGAAGACGCCGTCAGTTTGCTGCTGTGGCCCGACCATTACTTGCTGCGAATGTTGATGAGCGCCGGCCTTACGCTGGAGAGTCTCGGCATTCGGCCAAACGACGATGTTCCGGCCGAACAGGACCGACGGCTCATTTGGCGGCGATTTGCAGAGCACTACCCCATATTTCGGGCAACGCCTTCGCGGCTGTGGCTGGAGCACGTTTTTGGGAAAGTGTTCGAGTTGAACGTGCGGCTCGAACCGGACACGGCCGACTTGTACTTCGACACCATCAACGATGCGCTGCGTACCGCGCGATTCAGGCCGCGTGCGCTATTCGATTCCTTCGACATCGAAGTGCTGGCGACCACCGAAGGGGCGCTCGATTCTTTGCAGCATCACCGCGCGATAGCGAATTCCGGCTGGGGTGGCCGTGTCATAACGACCTTTCGCCCCGATGATGTCACCGATCCGCAGCGTGCGGATTTCATCACCAATGTATGCTTGCTGGGGGAGCTGGCCGGCGAGGATTGCGCCGGCTGGCAGGGCTACCTGGCCGCGCTCAGGAAGCGGCGCAGCTTCTTTCGTGAGCACGGCGCAACGGCGACCGATCACGGCCATCCGTCCGCGGCGACGGCGAATCTATCGCAGCAACAGGCCCAGGAATTATTCGCGCGCGTAATCTCCGGCCCACCGCGCGCCGACGAGGCTGAATTGTTCCGCGCACAAATGTTGACTGAAATGGCGCGCATGTCGTGCGAGGACGGCATGGTCATGCAACTGCATGCGGGCGCTTGGCGCAACCACAACGATGCGCTGCTGCAGCGCTTCGGCCGCGACAGAGGCGGAGATTTTCCGACTCAGACCAACTTCACGGCGGCACTTAAGCCGCTCTTGGACCTGTTCGGCGCGCGGCGGGATTTCACTTTCATTCTCTTCACGCTGGATGAAAGCACTTACTCGCGGGAGCTGGCGCCGCTGGCCGGACACTACCCCTGCCTGCGGCTCGGACCGGCGTGGTGGTTCCACGACGCACCGGAGGCCATGCTGCGCTACCGGCGCAGCACGACCGAAACGGCCGGGTTCTACAATACCGTCGGGTTCAATGACGATACACGCGCGTTCTTCTCCATTCCGGCACGCCACGACCTGGCGCGGCGCATGGATTGCGCCTATCTAGCCGAGTTGGTCGCAACGCGGCGGCTGGAGGAGGACGAGGCCGCCGACGTCGCTGTGGATCTCGCATATCGATTACCGAAATCCGCATATCGTCTATGACGTCGCGACTCAATTTGAAAACCTTGGCGGCTTTGCCGCCGGAGGTAGGTCGGCCGGACTACGATTTCCTGAAGACGCGCATCGGCATCGTGCATTTGGGTCTCGGCGCCTTTCACCGTGCGCACCAAGCGGTCTACACCGAGGACGCGCTGCGCAGCCATGGCGGTGATTGGGGCGTCCTCGGCGCATCATTGCGGCATGCAGCCGTACCCGGTGCATTGGCCGATCAACAGCAATTGTATACGGTGGAAAGCCTCGGCAACATTTCCAGCTACCGGGTCGTGGCTGCCGTCCGCACATCGTTGACAGGCACGATGCAGCGCATGCAATTGCTCAGTGCCTTGAGTTCTCCTCAGACTCACATCGTGACCCTGACCGTCACTGAAAAGGGCTATTGCCTCGCGATGAACGGCGGCCTGGATGTTGCAAATGCCGAGATTGCCCACGACCTGGGGGCTCCGAGTGAACCGTCATCGTCCATCGGGTGGCTCGCGGCGGGACTTGTGCAGCGATATGAGTCACATCGCCGCCCCCTGACCATCATCAGTTGCGACAATTTGCAGTCAAATGGCGCGAAGCTGGCGCGCGCGATGCACGAATTTGTAGAACGGAGCCGGCCGGAAATGCTTGCTTGGATGCGGGACAATGTACGGTATCCCCAGACCGTGGTGGACTGCATCGTTCCCGCCGCCACCGATGAGAGCCGGGCACGGGTCAGACAGGCCCTGGGCGTTGACGATCTTGCCTGCGTACAGCGTGAGCCCTATAGCCAGTGGATCATCGAGGATAGGTTTGCCGGACCGCGGCCCGCGTGGGAGCACGGCGGTGCGCTTATCGTCGCTGACGTGATCGACTACGGCCGTCTGAAATTGCATGTGCTCAATACCTGTCACAGCGCGCTCGCCTATCTCGGTCTGCCGCGCCGCTACACTTTTGTCCGAGAGGCCATGGCGGATCCTGAACTTGCGCAGTTCCTCGAAACGCTGGTGTCCACCGAAATCGCACCCGCGCTTGCTCCGCTTGAGGTGCAGAGCTACTGGCAGACCGTGCGCCCGCGCTTCGCCAACCCGCGCATTGATCACCGCCTTGCGCAGATTGCGCAAGATGGCGCATTGAAACTCGCCGAACGCGTATTTCCGCTCATGATCTCGAACGCCAGGGCGGGCGCCCCGGTGCACGCTCTTGCACGCATCGTCCGTGGGTGCCTGGAGTTGACCGGGGTCGGCCTCGATGCGGCGCTCCAGGATGGAGCGATGCTTCCGCCGGCGATTCGGACGAATTCATCGCTGAGGGCGGCCATTTCCGCGGCGATCACGTGACCCGCATCGTTTGCATCGGTGAATGCATGGTCGAGCTGCGAGCGGTCGGCGCGGACACGTTTGCCCGCTCGTACGCGGGAGATGCGTACAACACCGCGGTTTATCTGAAACGCTCTCTCCCCGACGCGCAAGTGCAGTTCTTGACAGCTACCGGCGATGACGCAATGAGTCAGGCCATGCGGCAGAGGTGGCGCATCCACCAGATCGACGATGCGCTCGCCTTCCCGGTGCCGGGCGGGTCGGCTGGACTGTATCTGATTGAAACCGCCGCGTCCGGCGAAAGAAGCTTTCAATATTGGCGCAAGGATTCGGCCGCAAAGCGCTGGCTGGCGCAGCTGCAGGAACGCGGCGAGTCGGTATTGTGGGGCGCCGATATGGTTTATTACTCGGGAATCACACTGGCCATTTTGAACCCCGGCGAACGAGCCGCCGCCCTTGAGTTACTTGCGCGCGCGCGGCCGCATATTGGGCGCATTGCCTTCGATCCCAATGTGCGCCTTCGCTTATGGGAGTCGCCGCAAGTTGCCGCACAGATCATCCTCGCAGCGATCTCGGCCTGCGATATTGCACTGCCCAGTACGGAAGACCTCGCGTGGCTGTTGGGTACTGCTGAGCCCGAGCGGCAGGTGAATCAGCTACTGGAAATCGGTACTTCCGAAGTGGCCCTGACGCTGGGAGCGGATGGCTGCTCCATCGCTGCCCGGGAGTTGCGCGTACAATTGTCGGGGCAGCGCGTCGCCGGCGCCATTGATACTTCCGGGGCCGGCGATGCCTTTAACGGCGTCTACCTGGCGAATCGTCTCAAAGGCAATTCGCCGGACCAAGCCGCTGAGTCAGCGCTTCGGGTCGCGTCGCGCGTTGTCACGCATGCGGGCGCGATCGTGCCCAATTCCGTATCGCATCCCGCGAAGTCATAAATTGCATGGGTGAGGGCTTGTGAACATTCGAGAAATCCTTGGAATGGCGCCGGTGATTCCCGTCCTGACCCTCAGCGACCTGGATCATGCCGTACCGCTGGCGCAAGCCCTGGTCGCCGGCGGATTGCATGTATTGGAAATCACTCTGCGCACGCCGGTGGCGTATGGCTGCATCGAGGCGATCCGCAAAGCCGTACCTGATGCCATCGTCGGGGTCGGTACTCTGACCCGAGCGGTCGACTTTGCCGCGGCCGGTCGGGCGGGAGCTCAATTCGGCGTCAGCCCCGGGCTGACCCCCGAGCTTGCCGCCGCTGCGCGAGGCGCACGGTTTCCCTTGTTGCCCGGAGTCATGACTCCCACGGAAGTGATCGCGGCGCGCCTGGCGGGCTTTGACGTATTGAAGCTTTTCCCTGCGCATCAGGCAGGTGGGGCCGGAATGCTGCGCGCACTGGCGGCGCTGTTTCCAGACATTTTATTCTGTCCGACC
Organism: Steroidobacteraceae bacterium; assembly: GCA_035488895.1. Classification (GTDB taxonomy): domain Bacteria; phylum Pseudomonadota; class Gammaproteobacteria; order Steroidobacterales; family Steroidobacteraceae; genus Bog-1198. Next base: position 22,749 of record DATHKV010000114.1, on the reverse strand, counting down.
GGAGGCATCACACGAGCCAGCGCGCCGGAGTATTTGGCACTCCCCAATGTTTTATCGGTCGGCGGATCTTGGGCATCGCCTCAGCCAATGATCAATGCGAAGGACTGGCCGGGCATCGAGGCACTGGCAAAAGACGCGGCCGCACTCAAAAGACAGGTTCACGTCCGGTAGCGGATAGCGGCGCAACCGTGTGTAGGACCTGTCCGCTCGCCAGAGAGGCAGCGAGTGAGTAAGGTGGAGCGTCCAGGTGCACCGATTGGAACGGAGACGACAATGGCTAAAAACGTAATTTGCCTTTGGTATGACAGCGCAGCAGAGGATGCCGCCAAGTTCTACGCTCAAACCTTTCCAGACAGTGCCGTGACTGCGGTTCACAATGCCCCCGGGGACTACCCGAACGGCAAACAGGGACAGGTGCTCACGGTCGAGTTCACGGTACTTGGAGTGCCCTGCGTCGGCATCAATGGCGGCCCGGCATTCAAGCACTCTGAAGCCTTTTCATTTCAGGTCGTCACCGACAACCAGGCCGAGACGGACCGCTACTGGAACGCGATCGTCAACAACGGCGGCGCCGAGAGCGCGTGCGGCTGGTGCAAAGACAAATGGGGTTTATCCTGGCAGATCACCCCGCGGGTGCTGCTGGACGCAACGACCGATCCCGATCGTGCGGCCGCAAAGCGCGCGTTCGAGGCGATGATGAAAATGAAAAAGATCGACATTGCCGCTATCGAGGCGGCACGGCGCGGAACCGCTCGCGCTTAGAGGACATCGCCAAGAGGGCCAGCATCGCGAACAGTTCCGCGAGCCCGGACGAGCCGCCGCCACCCTTGTTGGAGCTCGCGCCGCCGCTTCCTGCCGGCGCGGAAACCGTTATTGTCGACTGCGATTTCACAGAGGCGCTGCCCTCAAGGCAGGTGACCACATAGGTGAATGAACCGGACACCGTCGCAGTTTGACTGACTATTCCCGATGGGCCGACGCTGCCCGTCCATGGAGATCCATTTGCGCCCCCGCCGCTCGCGTTGCACGTATCGGCATGCTCCGAAGACCAACCCACAGTGAAACTATCGCCGACCGTCGCCATTGTACGATTCAGGGTCAACGTCGCCGTGGGTGGGACCGTCCCATTAACCGTAATTGCAGTCTGGGCGCTCACCGGCGCCTGATTGGGATCGATGCTATTGCAGGTCATGCCAAGCACGACTTGACCGGTTGCGTTGGTCGACGCCGCCTGCGAACCATTTGGCTGTATGACTGAGCCACCCCAAATCACACCGACACCTTGACCGTTTCCGGTCTGTACGCAACCTACGGTGTTCGTCGACGACCAGTTGATGGTGAATTGCTGGCCGACTAAAAGCACCGACGATGTGGTCGATATCGTCGCCGTCGGAGCCGGCGGCGGCAGCACGTGCACCGTAATGGGCGTCGAGGTGACGGGATTCTGTGGTCCGATTGGGTTGGTGCAGGTCATTGAAACGACGTAGTCACCGGGGCCGCCCGGCGCATAAGGACCGCTATCTTCAACATCTGCTGCACCCGACGGCAACAGCGGATAAGTGGTGAACTGGGCAATGAGATTGACCGGCGTTGAATTGAGGGTGCAGTTACTCAGATTCGATTTCCACGAAATCGTGACGTAGTCCGCCGGGCTCGCGCTATACGTGACGGTCGTGGGCACAATTGAGAGAGACGTGTAGGGTGCGTCGTTCTCGACAGTCACGGTAACGCTTTGGCTCACTTGGCTGGGACCCGCCGAACAGGTCAGCGTGTAGGTGTAGGTTCCGACTACCGCCACCATGGGTTCGAAGTCATTGGCGGGACCAAGCACACCGGTAGTCCAGCCATCGTCCGTGGTTCCGCCGGATGGAATGCACGTATCGGCATAACTTTGCCAGTAAAGATGCAAATCTTGACCGAGCATGCGATCGGTGCCGTTGGCGCGAAACACCAGGGCCGGTGCGATGTATGAGACGGTGGTACGGCCGGTTGCAACCGGCGATGTACCGCACGACATGGTGTACGTCACATCACCGACATTGTCCTGCGTTGTCGAGACCGTGCCGCTGGAGGGCAGACCGCTCAAGCTCAAGTCGCCGCCCGTTATGGAGCACGGCGACACATTGGAGCTCCACGTGATTGCGGCGTTCGCGCCGATCCACCGAATCGTAGAAGCATCGAGGGTCACGAACGGCACTGTGCCGTACCAATTCACAAGGACTGAAGTCGTCACGTGACGGTTGCCGCTGAAGGCGCACGTGAGCGAATACTTTACGGGCCCGCCAAAGGTCTCCGTCAGGGTAGTGCTGCCGGCAGCCGGCAAAGAGGCGGGCCAACCATCGCCGTTGGCGCCGCCGGTTGCCGTGCATGCGGTCGCGCCGGGCACATTCCAACTCAAAGTCAACATATCCCCATCGGTCAAACTGTAACTGGACGCGGCAAAATTCAGAGAGAGCGCCGGCGTACTCGAGACTACCTTCGTGCCCGAATTGGCAGGATCAAGAACGGATTTAAGTGTTGCCGTCCCGGTGCTCGCGGTTCTGTCAGCGGTGGAGTTCCAAACCGCCGCGAGCGCCGTGAAGTCGGCGCTTCCATTGGAACCATTCGGCGCACCAGGAGAGGTAACCGGACAAGATTCATAGCCGGAAGCATCGGTCGTCTTTCGGCCGAGCGACAGCGCGCCAACCACGCGGTTATTGCCGTCGACCAGGCCACTTCCGGAGGCTCCGGGGCCGATGTTGCCGGCTTGATTGACGGTTTCCAGAAAATTTGAAACGAAAGCCGAGCCAAGCACGCCAGTCTGCTGCAGCGCAAGGGCTCTGCCGAACCACCGCGTCAATTGGTCGTTGGCGCCGAGTGCATGGTGGATGGTGTATCCGCCCTGCACGGCTGCGCCGCTCGCGTCGAATCCCGCGAATTGCGCATCGCTCGCCGCCGGACTGTTGAGCAGCTTGATGAGCCATACGTCCTGCTGCTCCACCATCGTGGTTGATCCGCTTTGCGTGACGATTCCAGGATCATAAATAGATCCCAGTGTTGAACCGCAGGGCGTGGTGGCATTCCAGTAAACAGTCACGTTGACGGAGTTGCCGGGAACGCCACCGCCATACGTGCCGCTCTCGCAGTGACGTGCAGTCAGAATGTACGGCGCGTTATCGCCAGGCACATCATTAATGAGCGTGCCGGTGCATTGATACAAGTTGCCGACGACGACGCCGACGGTCGCCTTTGCGATGGGCGTATTCGCCGCCGTAACACCGCACTGATAGTTTTGCACGCAGGAGGCATTGCCGCCGGTAGCCGACTGCCCCAACAATTGACGATAATACGGATGATCTTTTGCCGCCGCGCTGAGCGCGCGATAGCCCGCTTGGAAGCTTTGAATCTCGAGCACCACTTGGTCGCGTTGCGACGCTTGAACGTCGATTTTGAGTTCCAGCGATTCTCCGGGCAGAACCCGGCTCCACAGGTCACTCATTTTTATGTCTTGTGCCCGGTAGACCACGGTTGTCTTCGCGCCCTGCACGGTCAGAACGGCACTCGACGGCAACCGAATGCTCGTGGCATGAAACGACATGGACGCGGCCGATGGAATGCGGATCGAGTACGACCATTCGGCCGATGTGGAAGTCACGGCGGCCCATTGCCCGTCGGCTTGCGCCGATACCGTATGCGGCACGTGAACCGCGAATTGCACGGGCGTGTTTGCCGCCGCTTTGATGAGGGGCCGTAAATCCGTCTGCAGCGTCACTACCTGGCCGGCCGCACAAACGGAACTTGTCAGCAGCAACGCGGCGACGCGCAGCACCGGGTGAAACGTTCCCATGGCTCAGCCCTGTTTATCGGTTTTGTATTCCGAGCGGCTCACTTTGCCCCATTCACGTCGCCGCGGCAACGGCGGGAAGGTCCGGTTTGGAGTTCTAGCGCTCGGCGGTCACCAACCATCGCAGCGGCCCGCCAGGATTGATGGCATCGAACGGATAACAGGTCACCAGGGTGAGCCGCGCCGCGTCGGCATCCAGCACGATGCGCGTCCGACGACTATCGACAATCCGAACGTCGGTGACGACGAATACGGATCTGCTGCCGTTGAGCAGCTCGACGGTAACGCGGTCGCCTGGCTTTGCGGTGCGCAATATCTTGAAATGCGTGTCGCGATGACCTTCAATGACACTGTTGCCAAGCGCTCCGGGAGCGACGCTTGCCGCATCGTGCACCGGGCCGAAAGCGAGATTGCGCCCGCTCGAACCCTCCAGCACAACGAGTGTGATCGCCGCTCTGCCCTCGCCCACGGTCAACTTTGCAACGGGCCGTGTGTCAGCCCAGGGCCAGGGCACGGCAATCTGCGAGAGTGTCTGTTCGCGGCGCCATGCCGCGTCGATCAACAGCTGCGCGGCCCAGGCCTTCACGGGAATCCACGCCCCGACCGCCAAACTAGCGACTCCCGCGGCGAACGCCGCGATGGCGGTCGCCTTCAACAGCGAATCGACGCGCCCAGAGGCCGCAAGGCTCATGCGAGCGGACGCTGCAGAGCCGGGCGTCGGAATCGGGTGTAGGTGAGTAACAGACTCAAGGCTAAACAGGCAAAGCCCGCGCAGAGCCAAATCTCCGCGGCAGTCGCAGTCTTCGCGAATCCGACGGTGGCCCAGGCGCCGCCGACCGGTGCTGACGTGGCCGCCTGCTCGACATGACCTGGGGAGCCGGATGGGCGCACCACTTCATCGTCGACCGCAACGAGACTCGTGAACTCGGACACCACGTGATGCTTGAGAGCCAGATCGATGATGGCCGCCTTCAGCGGCTCACCGTCACCGCCAAAGTGCATTTGTCGAGACAGTGCGCCGATGCGCTCGCGGGCCCAGAGCTTCGAGAGACCCGATGCATCCCCCACAGTGGTCAAGGGCAGACGCTGAGTCCATTTGACGCCGCGAACGAGCCCCGAGAGCACAACTTCCCCCGACGCAATCTGCGGCATACGCGCCAACACGACAATCGGGTCTCCGCTGTAGAGATCCGTGGGCAAAGGCGCCGCCAAGTCGGCGCTCATTGCCTCCGGCCACTGCACCTTCAAATCGATGAGCGCAGGACGCTCGAGCTTGGCGAACAGGTCTCGCATGCGCGCCCCCACTTGGTCCCGCTCCGCAATGAAGGTGTAGCTACCGCGCCCGGCAACCGCCGCCTCGCCCAAGAAATATGCGTTGGGCGCTGCACCGATGCCGACGGTGAACAAGCGCTTTTCACCGATTCGGTCGTGAATCAACTTGATCAGTTCAGCCTCGTTGCCGACGCTGCCATCGGTGATGAAAATGATCTGCTGTAAGATCTCGGGATCCGCCGGACTCGACAACGCAGTCTCCAAGGGGGCGCGCATCTCGGTGCCGCCGTTGGCGGTGAGGCCGGCGACGAAGCCGCTTGCGAGCGCGCGGCTTTTGTCGGTGACCGGCTGCGGCGATGAAAATAACTTTGAGTAGTCGCTCGCGAATCGGATGACATTGAACCTGTCGGCCTGCTTCAGGCGATCGATGCCCATCGAGAGCGCCGCACGGGCCTGCTCGATGGACGGGCCCTGCATGGACCCAGACGTATCGATGATGAATGTGACTTCCCGCGCCGGCACTGCCTCATCCATTTGCTGCGGCGTTGAGAGCATCAGCAGCGCGAAGGTTTCCCCGCCAATTCTTTCAGCGAAGGCCGCACCCGCGACCTCTTTAGCGGAGGCCTGAGTCCACGTCAGTTCGAAGTCGCGATCGGCGGGAGCATCGTCCGTATGCAATAGAACGCGTTTTCCGGAGGGCGCACTCTGCGTCTGGATGGCATGATGCAGGCTGGAAACTTCGCCGAGTGCGAATCCCGGCTCCAGCTCGATCTCGATGCTAACGCGCTGGCGCGCCGCTGTGACTTTTTCAGGGGTCGCGGTTGTACCTAAAGCCGCGTTCATGAGGGCGGCAGTAACTGCCGGCATTTGTGCCGTGGCGTCCTGCGGTGCGCCCGGCGTGTAGCGCGGTGTAATGGCGAGCGGCAGATTGAGCGTGTAGCGGCCGTCGCGAAAAGGCAGGGTCTCGAGATACGTAATTTCGATGGTGGCCGTCGTATGGGGTGCGATATTGGCGACTGCCGATGTGAAGAGGTTGGGCCGCTCCTGCTCCACGATGCTGGCACGGCGGCCTTCGGCACGTGCATCGTTGTAGCGGGCCTGCGCCTTGGCCTTTTCCTGCACCTCGCCGCGGATCGTGCGCTCGCCAATCCGCATCACAAGCTCGTCGACCGCGCCGTCCTTCGACAGGGGAAACACATACAGCCCCTCAACCCAGTCCTCACCGGCGTTCGAGAATTCCTGCTGCACGTGCACGCGCGCCACGTTGCCGGTGACTTGCACCTGCATGCGGGTGGCGAGACGCAACGCCTCGGTCACGGGCTCCTGCCCCGAGTGACGCAGGTACAAGGTGCCCGACGGAGTATCTTCGATGGCATTGGCGGCAAAGACCGGGCGTTGCGCAGAAACGCAGACTGCAAGCAGCGGCGCCCAAAGGAGGCTGACGAGGAAAGATCGAAGGTTCATGCAAGGCTCCCTATGTGCAGGTGTGCAGCCATTACGACCGCGGGATCTGTCGTGAGCCGGGCGGCTTTGTGGCAAAGCGAGGATGAAAAAGGCTGAAATGTGGCAGACACGGCGGTGATTTCCGCCACCAGACGGGTCGTGCTTATGTCACTTGGGGGAGGGAAACACTCGCGTAAGTCCGCCATGGTTGTAGAATGCTGTTCAAGGCAACAGGCTAGACGCCGGGGATGCACGGCACGCCAGGCCTGGTCGCTACGATCACAAGCAAGAACAACAAGAACGAAGGGACTCGAATGCTTAAGCTCACTCGCGCGCTGGCCGTTCTCACGGCAATGGTGTCATTCTGCAACGCTCATGCAGCGGTATCGCTGCTCAAGGATGTTAATCAGAGCATCTATCCGGGCCTCGCGACTGCGGCGAACTTTGTCGCTGCAAATGGGCTGACATTCTTCGTCGCCATAGACGCCACTCACGGACAGGAACTGTGGTGCACTGACGGAACAATTCCCGGCACTCACATCGTTCGCGACATTGCACCCGGAAACATCGCGTCAGGCATCGAGCGACTTACAGTCCTCAATAACGAGGTGTATTTCTTTGCCAACGATGGCGTGAACGGACTGGAATTGTGGCGCTCAGATGGGACATCGTCGGGCACGCACATTGTGGCCGACATCAAGAAAGGGGCGGACGCGAGTATCCCTGAGTTTCCGAGCACCGGTCCGATAGCCAGTATCGGCGCAGCCCTTTATTTCGCCGCTGATGACGGCACAGGCCTTGGGCTCTGGCGCTCGGACGGCACAGCCGATGGCACTTATAGAGTCTCGGACGTGAAGCTGCTCGACGGCTTTGTCGTGGCAATCGGTCAGCGATTGTTCTTCCAAGGTCCCGGTGCCAACGGTGTGGGCGGCGAAATGTGGATGTCGGACGGAACTGCGGCTGGCACGAAGCAATTGTCCAACTCGTTTCCAGGCCAACCCCACTCCGGCGCCGGCTTGGTGACGGCAACGAGCAGCGGCATTTTCTTTGTCGCCGGTGACGGAATGGGTGCCACCAAGCTCCTCTTCATGAAACCAGACGGTAGTTCGTTGCATGTGGTCTCCGATCTCACCCCACCCCCCACGGTCTCGTCCGTTGGTGTGGGCGCCATGGCATCGCTCGGGCCGGATGTGGTACTCGACATCGATGGCGTCGGCATCTATCACGCTGATGCCAACGCCGCGACACTGATCGCGCCGAAGGTTCACGTGACGAATGGTTTCCAGCCGGTCGGAGCTCGCGACCTTTTCTCAGTGGGCTCGGCGAACGAGCCTTCTTACGATCTCTGGACGACGGACGGCACCGCTTCCGGCACCCATAAGCTCGGTGCTGATATCCAGCTGCGATCGGACACGGCGATCGGCAGTTATGGACAGTTTGTGCTCGGAGATGACGGCTTCATCTACTTCGGCGGACAGCTATTCAGCGGGTCCATCGCGTACTCGATTTGGAAAACCGATGGCACCGATGCGGGAACAACCCTTTATGTTTCCCAACCGGGCGACGCGCCGCTGCTACCCATTTCGCTAGTTGGATTCCAAGGGAGAGTATTCTTCAATTATCCTTGCGGCACGAGTTCGCAATGCCTTTGGGCATCGGACGGCACCTCATTGGGCACAAGCGCAGTGTTCGACCCCGCTCCGGATTCAACCGTCGCAGCGGTCGCGGTGGGCGGCGGTGCTTTGTTTTTTATGAGCGAACTGAGTGAGCAGCTGTTCACCTCCGACGGCACTGCCGCCGGTACCCATTCTCTTGTCACTTTTTCCACCGAACCGCAGGGCGCCGATTCCCAAGCTTCCGGGTTCACAAGCGTGGGCTCGAAGGTGATGTTCCTCGCGAACGACGGGACTCACGGCTATGAACTTTGGCTGAGTGATAAGAGCACTCGCGCTACCAGCATGCTCACCGACATCAATCCAGGCACCGGGGATGGCGCTAGCGGGCTCGTCGCGATCGGAGCCCATATTATCTTTAGCGGCAACGACGGGGTTCATGGCCAGCAACTATGGGTCACAGACGGAACCAAGTCGGGAACCACCCTTCTCGCCAACGTCATTCCGGAGCTGGATCCGTGGAATGTGGTGGTTTCAAACGGGGTGGCTTTTTTCCCCGCCGACGATGGGGTGCACGGATTTCAACCTTGGCGCTCCGACGGCACGGCCGCGGGAACATATATGGTGGCCGATATTGCGCAGGAGAGATTCGTCAGCAATTTCCGGGCATTCCATGGCCAGGTGATGTTCTACTCCCAGTCACTATTGCAGTGGTGGATCATCGATGGCTCCGCCCAGGGAGCGCATGCCGTTACGCCCGCGGGAACGGCAGGCGGGCTTCAGGCAACCCTCAATGGACTGTTCTACTTTGGCGGAATTTCCAATGGCGCTAGCACGGGCGATCTTTGGGTAACGGATGGGACGGCAGCCGGCACGCACGTGGCCTTGACCTTGGCGAATGAATACATAAGCAACCTATTTGGTCTGAGCAATCGAATTGTTCTTCAGACATCGAGCACCGATCCCAGCAAGAATTTTCGCGCGGCTCTCTTTGGTACCGATGGCACGAGTGGGGGCACAGCCCAAGTCGCACTCGATTCGATGTTTACGAGCATCGCGGTGGGCAACCAACTCATCTATAGCACGCCGAATTCGGACGGCAGTACTGAAATCCGCGCCACCGACGGAACGATCGCCGGAACGCACGACGTTACCAAGGTCGATAGCGCGGGAACTCTAATGGGTGCCTACAAGGGCACGGCGATTTTTTCCACCGGGAGTTTCGTACCGGGCGCAGCTTCCGTTGGCTCGATTTGGCGCACCGATGGGACACCGCAGGGTACACATCGGGTGGCGAGCGGCCTCATGGGTAGCTGGTTTCAGGCCATTGATAGTGCGCTCTACGTACTAGGCACTACCCCGGCGACAGGTGCGGAGCCGTTTGTCATCGATGAACTATCGCCGAATGCTGCGCCGGATGAGGCGAGTACCTCGGCAGATACCGCCGTGACGATCGATGTGCTCGCGAACGACGGGTCGTTGGCCTCAACGCTCATGCCCAGTTCGCTTGCCATCAGCATCTCTCCGAAGAATGGTTCGACTTCCATCGATCCTTCCACTGGCAAAGTGACTTACACGCCCACGAAGGGTTTCAGCGGCACCGACACGTTCGCCTACGTTGTCATGGACGCGCTAGGGCAGGATTCGTCTCCAACCAGTGTCGATGTCGTGGTGGGCGCGGAGGCTGGGCCGCCGCCCGGTTCTGCGCCCAGTAGCTCGACAGGCGGCAGCCCAGGGGGGAGCACCGGAGGCACCTCGCCCTCAACTCCGTCAAAAGGTGGCGGAGGAGTACTGTCTCTCGTCGAACTCTTAGCTTTGTGTGGGCTTGCATTGCTGCTGCGATCTCAATTGTCAGGTCAAGCCGCACGAAAGCTCCGCCTGCGTTGAGGATTGCGGTGTCGTAGCTGTTTCGCATTCGGGTGCGAGGCGATGTTTGGTCTCTCAGGAATGTTGAAGTTTTCACAAGGCGAAGCTATGGTAGCGCTATCATGGAGCACTCGGCATTTACAGGAGCCAAACAAATGCCCTTTTTCCGCCAAATAAAAACAATACTCACCGGATTGCCTGTGTGGCTCTTTTTGGCCCTGACGTACGCCTCAAACGCGGTCGCCGCCGATTTCGCGATGAAGGTGACCGACAAGGATTATCTCGATACCCAGGGTTTTAGTGTCTTTCTCTACGACAGCACGTATCACCCCATTTTCGTCGATCAGAAGAACACGGCCATGGAAATGATTCTCCATGGCCAGCGCATCGCCACCAACGGCGACGTGCGCTTGATGCCAACCCCTGAGCAGTGGGACTTGGTGGCAACCCTCAAAGGACGAAAGGCCGAAAAGGCGAACAACCGGCTTACCGCCGGTCTCGCGTTCCCGAGTTTCGATGTCAGCTATACGCTGGAGGTCGCTGCAGAACCGGGCGGTGTCAAGGTCAGCATCAATCTCGACAAACCGCTACCGGCGAAGCTTGTCGGCCGGGCCGGCTTCAACTTGGAATTCCTGCCCTCGATCTATATGGGCAAGACGTACCTCGTGGACGGATCCAAGGCCGGCATCTTTCCGCGAACGCCGAATGATCCGATGATCAAACTGTTGCCGCTGCCCGACGAGCCCAAAAAGGCCTACTACTTGGAGGACTGGGACAAGGCCAAGGGATACACCCAGCCGCTTCCCTTTGCGCAAGGTAAAAGCATCACCCTGGGGGTTGACGATTCGCTCGCGCGAATCGCCGTTGTCTCGGATACGGCGGACCTGATGCTGTTCGACGGACGCAACCGCGCGCAAAACGGTTGGTTTGTATTGCGATCGCTGATTCCGGCGGGCAAGACCACCGGTGCCATCGTGTGGCATTTGAAGCCTGACGTCATTTCGGGGTGGACGCGCCCACCTGTGATCGCGCACAGCCAAGTCGGCTATGCGCCGGGCTTCTCGAAGCTGGCCGTACTCGAACTCGATCCGAAGTACGTAGGCCCCAAGACGGCCAAAGTGCTGCGCCTGACGGAAGGCGGCGCTTACCAGCAGGTATTTGAAGGCCCGATCACGGCTTCTACGCCCTGGATGCGCTATGTCTACTCGAAATTCGATTTCACCACGGTCAAAACCCCTGGTCTCTATGTCATCGAGTACGCCGGTCAGCGTACGGCGCCCTTTCCCATCTCCACGGATGCCTACGCGAACATCTGGCAGGACAGCCTGGACCATCACATTGCCGTACAAATGGATCACGTTTCAGTGCGCGAAGCCTATCGCGTGTGGCATGGCGCCTCGCACTTGGATGACGGCCGTATGGCGCCCGTTTTGGGCGAGCAATTCGACAACTGGAATCAAGCCACGGCGAGGGACGGCAAGTACAAGGGCGGCGATCATATTCCCGGGATGAATGTGGGCGGCTGGTACGATGCCGGCGATTTCGATCTCGAAGAACCGGCGCAACTCAGTGTGATTCAGAGTCTGGCTTTGGCGTATCGCGAATTTGATCTCAAGTACGACGAACTCACCGTCGATGAAGTGACGCGCGAGGTTGAGATGCACCGTCCCGATGGCGTGCCGGATACGGTTGAACAAATCAAGCACGGCGCACTGCTCATCCTTGCGCAGTTCCACAATATAGGCCACTCGATTCGAGGCACCCACGAACCGGACTTGCGCCAATACACTCAGGTGGGCGATGGAGCGTCGAAGACTGACGGCCGCATCTACGATTCCACACTACGTCCAAACGACGTGAAGGGCGACTACTCCGGCCGGCCGGATGACCGCTGGGTTTTCACCACGACAAACGCGGTTCTGCAATGGAACGCGATCGCAGCGCTGGCCGCAGCGTCCGATTCGCTAAAGGGCTGGGACGACGCATTGGCGAAAGACTGCCTCGAGACCGCGGTCAAGGCATGGAACAGCGAGAAAGCTCATCCGACGCCACAACCGGTGGGCTCGGGCTGGGACGAAGCGGCTCCAGAACCTTCCGGCGCCGGCGTGCTGGCTGCATCGCAGGGTGTGACGTCCGGCACCACCAGTGTACAACCCGCTCCTCCGCCAAGTCCCAGCCGCAGCGACGCTCGCATTGGACAAGACTGGGCTGCGGCTCTGGAACTGACGATTGCGACGAATGGCGCCGATCCCTATAAATCCCGTCTGAGGGAATTATTCCGACAGATGATCACTCGGCAGCAGATGGGTATCCGTGGATGGATGGCAGTCCGGGCGCTTCCCTTTCTGGACGCGAGCGCGAAGGATGAAATGCGGGAAGCCGTAAAGACCTATCTGGCGAGTCTGGACAAGCAGTTGGGCACCACCCCGTTCGGTGTGCCGCCGAGTTTGGGAACATGGGGTGGATCCGGCGCCGTCGTTGACATGGCCATCCGCATGTACTTTCTGCACAAGGCGTTTCCGGACGTTGTGGGTCCGGAATACACACTTCGTGCCGTCAATTACATTCTCGGCACGCACCCGGTCTCCAGCACGTCCTATGTTGCCGGCGTCGGCACGGTCTCCAAGACCAAGACCTACAGCAACAACCGCGCGGACGACGCTTACATACCAGGCGCCGTGATTCCGGGCTACGTGATCATCAAACCCGATTTCCCAGAGTGCATCGATGACTTTGGATTTCTCTGGTTCGAGGATGAGGCCGTCGTTGCCGGATCGGCCAGCTGGGTGGTGGCCGGTAATGCCGCGGACGCAATCGCCAAGGAATTGAAGTAGAGGTGGGTAGGCACCGCCCATTCGCACGCGGCATCATCGAATCAAGCCTCAGGCGACCTTGCTCTGGGCCGCCAGATTCTCTGACGATTGCGGTGTCTCGATGATGCGAGCGAGGTCCGTCAGCAGCGCAGAGAGTTCGCCTGCCATCACGGCGAAGTCAATATCGAACTGCTCCGAGGGATCCACTTCCTCGGCGTCGGTCTGATCCTTGCCCACCTCGAGGAATTCGATCCGCTTCAAACAGAGTTTGTCCGTCAGGACGAACGAAACACGTCCGTTCCAGGTCAATCCCAGGCGCGTGGGGTGTTTCCCGGCGGCAAGATGAGCGCGGATGTCCTTACCGTCGAGTGGATGACGCGCATAACGAACGCTTGATTTCGTCTCATCCGCCGCCTGCAGCTCCAAATCGTCATCGATCGCAAACCTAAAGGGAGCATCACCCTGCATGAGCCAGGATGTCATGAATGCATGTGGGGAGCGCGCGCCCTCCAGGGCTGCGGGTACGAAACTGTCAAGCGTCGCCACCAGGGTCTCGAGCACCGATTCCGCACGGGGCACACCGGCGGAATCAATGACGAACCAACCGTTTTGCGAATCAATCCAGGCGCGGGTCGTGGTTCGCCGCGTGAGTGCCCGCGCTCGCAGCTCATCGGCGACTTGTCCCCTGATATCGCGCATCTGTTTGCGACCCACCGGAAAGCCCTGTTCGGTTGCCTGGATGTCGGCGCGTTCTTCGGCAACCTGCCGAATGATGGATGCGGGCAAGAGTTTCTGATTCGTGCCCAGAGACAGCATGTGATGCTGTCCAACCGTGTGCAGCAACCGGCCACGCTTGGTCACCGGCTGCCACCCGCGAGTCAGCATATCGAAATGTCCGCAGGGCCGAAGCGGATGGCCGCCGAGTCGCGTCTCGAGATCGCCGGCCGTCCAGGACCAATCAGCGGGCAATCGATAGACGAACAGATTCTTGAACAGCATGTGGCATACCTGGACCTGGGAAGCGCGCGATTATATGAAGATCGCAAGGCGACTTCTGAAAATATTTTGACCCGTCGCGCTCGACATTTACGCCTCGAGTCGGTATAGCGAATAGCTCGATGCCCAAGGTAATGGAGAGGATGACACATGCAGGCAAGCCACCGGGCGCCCCGGATCGCAGGCGCCCTCATTTTATGCGGCCTCTCAACAGGGCCGCTCGCTGCGGCCGACAAGCGGCCCTTCGCCAGTAGTGACTTCACTTCGTTGCGGTCGGCAATGCCGGTGGCGATCTCGCCCGACGGCAAGGCCATCCTGTTCGACGTGCACTTCTTCGATGAAAAAGGGCCCGCCAAGGACGAATGGCACACGGTCCCGGCGGCGGGCGGCGACGCTCTCAAGCTTGATCTGCCGGAGAAATTCACGCCCTCCGGCTACACCAAGGACGGAGCGCTGTTCGGCGAATATCGCATCGACGAACAGACACAGCTCGCCATCGTGCCAATCACCAGCGGCAAGCCGACGGTAATTTTTACGCTGCCGCGCGGCAGCCACGCGGCAGCCATTTCACCCGATGGCGCGAAGATCGCCGTCCTCTCGGACGCCCGAGCAAAGGACAAACACGAGCAGCACAACGTCGTCGAGAACGACGAGGCAAGCCTGTATGTCTTCGATCTGCATTCGCACGATGGCGCGTGGTGGTGTCAGGAACTGCGCGCCGTCAGCGACTTTGCCTGGTCGAGGGACTCCAGTCGGCTGGCGGTGGTGACGCAGCCGCCCAAGCTCGGCAATCACGATGCGCACTCGATGCTCCATGTCTGCGGCGCGAACGGCTCACGTCAGCTCGCCGATGTGCCCACGGCCACGGCCGGAGTGGCTTGGTCCACCGACGAAACGGAATTGGTGTTTGCCTCGACGAAGGCACCGACCCTGACCGCGGAACACGTGTGGACCGTGGCCCTCTCCGGCGGTGCCCCGGTGGACCGAACGCCGGATCTAGATGCCACGGCCACCACCGTGAAATACCATCACGGCGCCGTCCTGGTCGACGTGCATCGCGGCGTGCACACCGAAATCGACAGCTTTGTCGACGGCAAGCTGACCCCGAAGTTGCGCTGGCCGAACGGCACCACGATTGGGATGCCTGCGGCAAATCCCTTCCCGGATGCCCCGGACGTGGTGGCCGTGGGCGTCGGCGATCCTGGTCACTCCAACAACGTCGCCGTTGTGAAGGACGGGCAGCTGCAGAAGATCACCTCAGAGGGCGACGCGCAGCTTGCTGATATTAATCTGGGTGAGACGAAAGTCGTACACTGGACTTCGAAGGAAGGTGTCAAATTGGAAGGCATCGCCACGTTCCCGCCGGGCTACACGAGTGGCAAGCGCTATCCCTTCTTGGTGTTCCCGCACGGTGGGCCGGAAGCAAACGACGAACTCGGGCTGGACCCGATGGCCAAATATATCGCCGGCAAGAACTATGTGGTCCTGCAGCCCGAGTATCGCGGGTCTACGGGTTACGGCACGGCGCACTTGGCTGCCATCTACCAGCATTTTGGCGATCGGGCTTACCGCGACGTCGACAGCGCCGCTGACTTCGCCATTGCACAAGGGTGGGCGGATCCCGCGCGGCTAGCCATGTTCGGCTGGAGCGCCGGCGGGTTTATGACGTCTTGGACTGTCACGCAGACGCACCGCTACAAAGCGGCGATCGAAGGTGCCGGAATCACGGACTGGCTGAGTTTCATTCCCACCAGTGACACCTGGCAGACCGACTACGATGCACGCTTGCAAGAGAAGGACCCGAGCCCCATGCTTAAGTTTTCGGCGGTGATGTTTGCTGACAAGGTCACCACACCGCTTCTCATCCTGCATGGCAGCGCCGATATACGCGTCCCGACCTTTCAGGGCTCGGAATTCTATGCTCTGCTCAAGGAACGCGGTAAGACGGTGCGGATGGTGACCTATCCTGGCTCACCGCATTTTCCGAAGTTAGCCGAGCAACGCCGCGATGTGCTCGACGAGGTCGGATCCTGGTTGGATCAGTACAATCCTTGATAAGTCCCGTTGATAGCACTTATTGCCGGCTGCCGTAGCGAGTTCGACCTCATGACCTTTACCGATCTCTCGCTGCCACCCGACCTCATCGCTGCGCTCGCGAAGCAACAGATATCCGACCCCAGCCCCATTCAAATCGCCGCAATTCCGCCGCTCGCTGCCGGGAAGGACGCGTATTTGCGAGCGGAGACGGGTACCGGTAAAACACTGGCTTACCTGCTGCCCCTCTTTACTCGCCTTGATCCTGCGCAAGCTGCGACCCAGGTCGTGATCGTGGCGCCAACCCACGAATTGGCCATTCAGATCCATCGTCAATCCTGTGAACTGGCGCTAAACGCAGCGCGCGCCATCCGCTCGGTGCTGCTCATCGGTGGTACGGCGACCGATCGTCAGATCGAGAAGCTCAAGGCCAAGCCGCACGTCGTGGTGGGCTCGCCCGGACGCATCGTGGAACTCATCGAGCGAGGCAAGCTGAAAACGGCGCACATCCGCGCCGTCGTCATCGATGAGGCCGACCGGCTGCTGAGCGATGAAAGTCTGGATTGGATTCAGAAAATCGTCAGCGCGGCGGCGCCGGCTCGACAGCTGATTTTCGCATCGGCGACGATCGAACAGCAGACTCGGCATGTCCTGGAAACACTCGCGCCGGATGTCCTGATGCTTCGCGCGGGTGCGGCGGCGGTCAACAAGAACATCGACCATCTGTATCTGGTTTGTGAAAGCCGGGACAAGCCGGAGATGTTGCGCAAGCTGCTGCACGCGTTCGATGTGCCGCGCTCGATCGTGTTCGTGCATCGCAACGATGTTGCGGAAGAGGTCGCCTCGAAGCTAACCCATCATAAACTTGCTGTTGCGGACTTGAATTCCGAGCTATCCAAGATGGACCGCAAGCAGGCAATGGATGGAATTCGTAGCGGCGCCATCCGCATCATGATTGCATCCGACCTCGCGGCCCGCGGACTCAACATACCCGGCGTAACTCACATCTTCAATCTCGACATACCGACGATGAGCAAGGCCTATCTGCACAGGGTCGGCCGCACGGCGCGCGCCGGCGCACATGGCACGGCAGTGTCACTCGTCACGGAAATCGAGGCGCGCCTCATTCGTCGATACGAGCAGGACCTGGGAATCTCCCTGCAATGCATACGCCTTCGCAACGGCGAAATCAGCCCAGCGACCAGCCCGCACTGACGCCTCGCCCGCATCGGGCTCACGGCATCGGACACGGCTGTTCTAATGGATTGGCTGAATCTGGATATCCAAAGTCAAATAAAACGCAGGCTCTGTGCGGTCGCGTTTGCAAGCAATCGACCACCCGTGCAGAATCACATTAGGGACTCTTCGAAAAACACGTCGAAGCAAAACAATTAGAAGCCATTCGGAACCTCTAAGGACAGAGTCTATGACCGGACGAAAACAACAATTCCTCTGTTCTTTTCTCGTCTGGTTTGGTTGCATCGCCTCAACGCTTGCGTCAACGCCGGTGCATATTGTCAAATCAGACCTTAAGCCGCTGATTCGAGCTGCGATCGATTCGCCGGTACAGTTTGCGGTGCTCGTGCCGCACGCAGTCTCTGCCTCGACCGCAGGAACTTGGACCACGAAAGGACAGCGCGCAACTTGGAGCTATGCAGCTCAAGTTCCGACTGCAGTGTCCCTGTCGTTTCACGCCTCCCAGTCGAACCTTCCCGAGAGCGCAACACTGGTAGTCCGCGGCAGCAAGACCATCACGAGCTATGGTGCGCGCGACCTGCATCGCGGTGAGTTGTGGAGTCGCATCCAACCGGGCGACGCGCTCGAATTTTCGTTAACCGTCGCCCTCGCCGACCGTCAAAAGGTCTCGCTCAATATCGTCAGCTTGCAAGCGGGCTACCGCGCCTTGGGGTCGGGGGTGAACGACCATCCCTACTACCGCAAACTGATGGTTCGGCCGAATGCGGGATCCGGCAATAGCTCGTGTGTCACAAACTACGCTTGCCAGGTCAATCCAAGCATAGCACCGCAAGGATCCGCGACGGTCGCGCTGGTGATCGAAGGCCTCTATCAATGTACCGGCGTTCTGGTCAACGATGTACCGGGCGATAACGCGCCCTATCTCCTCACCGCAAGGCATTGTGAAACCGGAAATCTGGGGGGCGGGAATCCGGCTGTCGCCTCGGCGGTCACTGTCTATTGGGATGCGACATCTGCTTGCAGCGCGGCAACACTCGGTTCGATTTACGACCCGGGAATCGCCGTGCAAACGGGTGCACAAACCATCGTGGAGCAGCAAGATGCGTGGCTGATAGAGCTGGACGCTAACCCGATTGTCACGGATGCGCAGTTCGCGGGTTTCGATGCTACCGGCGGTGCCGTGCAGGGCGGCTACACCGTGCAGCATTCGGAATCAGCCGACAAACAGTTCACCGCTTGGTTTGGCCAGGCCGCCCAGGTGCAACAGAGTGGTGTGCTGGGTAGCACTTACGTTTCCAACCTCTTGGAGACAGTAAACAGCGTCGGCAATATCGGCCCTGGCGCATCGGGAAGCGCCCTGTTCGACCAGAACCACCACTTGGTTGGCTCGCTGACGTTGGGCCGTCAGACCAGCGACACATCGGGCTACGGATCATGCCCCGTCTCGAGTCCCCCGACACCGACCGGTATGAATGGCGTGGCGGATTTCACGTCGCTCGCAGCCGTGTGGAACACAACCGCCGATACTTCCAGCAGCACGGGTAACGTGACTATCAAGTCCACGCTCGACCCGAAAAATACTGGAACCCTGATCACCGCGAGCGGACCCGTTCAAACCGTGACGTTCTCGGCCTCCGTACAATCGTCGCCCGAAGGAGAGAGCGTGCAATTTGTCTGGAGCGCTCCGGGCGCTACCGCGTGTACGGCAAGCGGGGGTATTGCCGGCGACGGATGGTCCGGTCCGCTTGCGGCATCTGGAACCCGATCGCTCACCGAATCATCGGCAGGCCCTACCCTTTATAATCTTAGCTGTGTGTTTCCCCGGGGTCGAACCGCGAAAACCTCGACCAGCGTGTATTGGCTAGGCCCAAACCCGCTCGTACAACTCGTTGCTCCCTATGCCGTGTGGACTGCGCGCCCAGCAACACTGAGTTGGACCTCGAATCTGGCTCCGTGCTCGATAACCGGCGGCCTGTTGTCACTGAACAATCTACCCGCATCCGGGACGACCACGACAACGCAAGCGGTTGCGGGCGACGTAACGTATACGCTTACTTGCGGTCCGGTGAATGATCAGGGCTCGTCTACCGCGCAAGTGATGTACGTCACGCCGAGTTTGATTCTGGAGCCCACAGGCACTGATCGCATCCTCGGCCAAACCTTCTCGCTGCATTGGGCGACGTACGCAGATTCCTGCGTGGCGTCGGGCGGCGCACCTAACGACGGTTGGGGATCGACCGCATTCAACGTAGCTGATGCGCCCGCGGCGCAGTTCTCACCCGTGGTGACCACGCTGGGTACTTATACCTATACGCTGACATGCTCTTCCGGAAATATCTCCGTGTCGCAGAGCACGACGGTGACATTTGAAAACAATGCACCCTACGTAACGGCATCCCTCGCGCCCTTGACCGTCACCTACTCCAATTCACCCGCGGACTACGTGACGCTCAATTGGAATTCCAATATGTCGACGTGTCTCATAAATTCCGATGCTTCCGTATTTTTTGGGGCCAGTGATCCCTTGCGGATTCCCTATCAAGCACAGGGCATGGCTACCGCCGGGCCTTCCGAGCCCGGTACATTCGCAATCTCAGTCAAATGTGCGCTCCCAGGCAATAATCCCACCTTCGTCACCTCTACGCCGATTACGCTTACCGTGTTGCCGCCTCCCGCGCCCACGGAAACGATCAGCATCACTCCCTCGACGGTCGTCGAGGGGCAGCCCTTCACGGTGAGTTGGTCCTCGACGAATGCGAGCTATTGCGCCGGGGGAGGCGGAATTCCGCTCACCGGCTGGGACACGAACGCCACATTCTCGTTTCCGCCGGCAGGAAGCTATATGTACACGCCAGGAGGCGGATCGCAACTAGGGCAATTCACCTTCACGCTCACGTGCGAAAGCATCTCAGCGAATGCCGTCGCGCCGACTTCTACACAGGCACAGCTCATTGTCACAGATTCGCCCGGTACTACGTTGACCGCCAGCCTACAGACGAGCGCGTCCAACATCACGATAGGCAATTCCTTTGAACTGACCTGGACGTCGACCGACGCGAGTGACTGCACGGCAAGTGGCGGCGGGGCGGATGCAACGGTGTGGTCCGGGTCAATCGGACCGGCTGGTACTGAAACTCGGGTTGCATCAGTGGTCGGCACCTTCAACTACACTCTGGTCTGCAGCAATCGACTAGCAGCGACGAGCCCGCAATCGGTCACCATTGTAGTGGCCCAGCAATCTGGCGGCAGCAGCGGGGGCAGCAATGGTTCCGGCAGTAGTAGCAGTGGCCATGGCGGTGGCGGTTCGCTTGGAGGTGCAGAACTTGTCCTCTTATCCACGCTGTTCTGGTTGCGACGCCGGCAGCACCAAACGCCATGAAAGCCTTTAAGTTAGAGGATCTCTTCGAGACGGTCGGCCGCAGCACGGCCAAAGCGACGGGTAACTGCGCGGAGCAGATCAACATCTACCGGACCCTGTGCCCCCTCGAACGCATCTTTGGCATCAGCTAGATCTTGAGGACTCCCTGCAAAGCACTTCATTGCGATGAAATCTTCTCTCCCTGCCACGCGCAAATTAGCACCATAAAAGGGAACTTCGACGGCCCGCGAAAAACTCATCGGATCAAGACCACGCAGACCGCCCAGAAGCTCGACACGATTGCCGTACGAGTCGCTCAGAACGAGCATGCTCAGTATGGGGTCGTCGTCATCGCCACGCCGAATCGTCACCTCAAAGCCAGCGCCTTCAAATATTTTAGAAATCCGCGCGAGTCGAGAATAGGAAACGTAGAGCAATGCGTCCACATCGCTCGAGGCTCGCACCGAACCGTGGACAGAGAGCGCAAACGCACCGATGATCAAATAGTCGACGTTCTCGCGCGTTAGGATTTCAGCGACATCAAGGAAGAGCAGCGCCGATTGACCGGCTCGCTCGGTTCTCATGGGATATGCGGCGGTTGAACGACCCGCTTCCGATCGGCGGCGCGACCCGCTTGATGGAACGCCGCGAGCAGTTCGTTATGCTGCAAAAAAGCTTCGAGACGCTCGGTTGGAGTCAGACGATTCCCGGAGGCCTGTAACGATTTCCGAGCTTCCTTCTCAAGCTTGGAATCAGTTGCCCTGACGCTTCCGCCTATAAAACCCGAAATGAAGGCGCCCGCTTCATTGGCATCGCGACCGGTTTGTAGTGTGAGGACAAGTCCCGCACGAATCGCAACTCGGAGCAATAGCTCGATCGACAGATCGTGCACCCGGCCATTTTTGATCTTGCTAAATGTGGGTTGAGGAACACCCAGTCGCCGGGCAACCTCGACTTGCGTGCCCCCGCTACGCTGAGCACTTTTCGCGATTTGTAATGCAATGTCTCGGCGCAACGAGGAGATTGTGTCTTCAGCCGTGGTCGTTGGAAGCAACATTCGCCGATTATAGTAAATATATTATAGAACAACTAGACTAAACTTATTTATCATTACAATCAGTTAGTTACGGATAACAACCCGTCTCTGCGGGCAGCTGGGGAGGATTGCGAAAGTCCTATTTTTGGTCGAATCTCGCCTTGGGACCCTATAGCAGCATCCAGCGTTTCGAATTCACGTCTACTCAGCCCCTCTTTGCGTGGTCGAGACTGCTCTTCATGCCGGCCCAACTGATGCGGGTGCATTCTTCGGGAGTGCCGCCGCCCTTCCAGTGCGTTTCGAGATTGACCGCATCGGAGTAGCCAACCTTCGCGAGTGCGCGAAACTGGGCGGTCCAATCGATGTAGCCCCTGTCGACGGGCGACCACTGCGTCTTCCCAGCGCTGTCCTTGATGGCGTTCTTGACGTGACAGTGGTGGATGCGGTCTTTGGGCAGAGCGTCCCAGCCGCCGGGATAGGCATCAAGTTCGCCGCGCATGACGGCATTGCCGGGATCCCAGTTGAGCGAAAGATTTCGTGAGCGGACGCCGGCGAGGGTCGCGGCAGCTTCTCGTCCCGTGGCGGTGTTGCAGGCGAACTCGTTTTCGAGCACGAGCATGATGTTCTGCGCGGCGGCGTGTTCGGCGGCCTGCTGCAGCTTGTCGTTGATGGCGGCGCGGTAGGGCTTGATATCGTCGATGCGCCAGAAGTCAAAACAGCGGACCTTGTTCGTTTTGAATTGTTTGGCGAGGGAGATAGAGCGTTCGAGGACTTCATCCTGATGCTTGAAGCTGACCTCGTCGGCGCCGTGCATGTCTTCCTTCGTGCCGTACTGGGAGGCGGGCGCGCCGGGCCAGTTCACCTTGTAGAGCGGGCTGCTGATGTCGGTGACCTGAAGACTGTACTTGGCGAGGATCTTCTGCACCTCAGCGATTTGCGCGTCTGAGATGACTTGCAGGTTCTTGCCCCAGACCTCGCGCAGTTCGACCCAGTGAAGACCGAAGTCCTTCGCGATGACGTAGCTGGCGTGATCGAAGTCCTGGGAGATCTCGTCGGAGATGATGCCGACCTTGAACTTCGCGTCCGCGGCGAATCCCCGCAGGGCCGGCAAAAACCAGGCGGACGCGCCAGCCGCGCCGCCGATAAACTTCCGTCTGGATAGATGCCTCATTTGCTCGGTCTCCTTGCATACCCCATGCCGGCAAGCACGCCGCGCATATAGGCGAAGCTGCTGGTTACGCCGGGCATCGGGTCGTCGGCGTGGATCTCGTACTCCAGGTCGACGAAGCCTGCGTATT
>DATHKV010000113.1:0-3081 GCA_035488895.1 Steroidobacteraceae bacterium | reverse complement strand
TGCTGCCGCGCGCCGGCCTCATTCATCGATTGGACAAGGACACCAGCGGCCTGCTTGTGGTGGCCCGCACCGCCGAGGCTCAGACCGCGCTATCCCGGCAACTGATGGCGCGCACCATATCGCGCAATTATTTTGCGGTGTGCGTAGGCGTCATGACGGGGGGCGGCACCATCGATGCGCCCATCGGACGCAATCGCAGCGACCGGCTGCGCATGGCGGTGCGGGAGAGCGGACGCCCGGCAGTGACCCACTACCGCGTGATCGAGCGATTCAGAGCGCATTCCTACCTGTCGGTGCAGCTCGAGACCGGTCGAACTCATCAGATTCGGCTGCATTTGTCGCATCTGAAGTACCCCATTGTCGGCGATCCGGTGTACGGCGGACGATTTGCGCAGCCCCGCGGCGCGGCTCCGGCGCTCGTGGACACCTTGCGCACGTTCAAGCGGCAGGCCCTGCACGCCGCACAGCTCGCGTTCGACCATCCCCGGACCGGGAAGCGAATGGGATTTGTCAGCAAGGTGCCCGATGATTTCAAGAAATTACTGGACGCCCTGCGCGAGGATGCGTCCATGGCGACGACGCTCGAGCGGGCGCGATGACGGTGCCTTGGTTCGAGGCGGACTGGCCGGCGCCTCCCGGCGTGCGTGTCCTGTCGACCCTGCGGGGCGGTACCGGCAGCGGCGCCAGTCAGGGGTCGTACGCGCACTTCAATCTCGGCGATCATGTCGGCGATGACCCGGTCGCGGTCGCCGAGAATCGGCGTCGTCTGCGGGTTGAGGCCAAACTGCCGGCCGAGCCTGCGTGGTTGTCCCAGGTGCATGGCACGGCGGTCGCGGACCTCGACGCAGCAGGCCTCACAGGTCCGGCGGACGCGGTGATCGCGCGGCGCGCGGGCAAGGTGTGCGCCATTCTCACCGCCGATTGTTTGCCCGTCGTTTTCGCCGCAGATACCGGAGAGAGCGTGGCGGCCGCTCACGCCGGCTGGCGTGGCCTGGCCGCGGGCGTGCTTGAGGCCACGGTTCGCACCCTGAGTGTACCCCCAGAACGCCTATTGGCGTGGCTCGGGCCGGCCATTGGACCTGAGCACTTCGAGGTGGGCGCGGAGGTGCGGGATGCCTTTCTGAGGAGCGACGCCGCGGCCGGCGCTGCCTTCAGGGCGAATACCTACGGCCGATTCATGGCGGATTTAGGCGTGCTCACGCGATGGCGCCTGGAAAAGCTGGGGGTGACCCGCATTTATGGAGGCGGCCAATGCACCTATGCTCAGGGCGAACGCTACTTCTCGTATCGGCGCGACGGAACCACCGGACGGCAGGCCACGCTCATCTGGCGAGAAGGGTGAGAATACCGTTGAATTGGACGCTTTCCATCCCCATTTCCTGAAGCATTCTGAGCCTTTTCTGAAGAGATACCTATGCGAATGGATAAGCTGACCACCAAGTTTCAGCAGGCACTGGCGGATGCCCAGTCGCTCGCCGTGGGTCGCGACAATCAGTACATCGAGCCGGTACACCTGATGTCGGCTTTGCTCGACCAACAGGGCGGCACGGCCCGACCCCTGCTGGAGAAAGCCGGCGCGCAAGTGCCGAAGCTGCGCTCGGATCTGGCCGGTGCGCTCGATCGCGTCCCAAAAGTTGAAGGAGCCGGCGGCGACGTGCTGCTCGGCAACGATCTCAACAAGCTTTTGAATGTCACGGACAAGCTGGCGCAGCAGCGCGGCGATCAATTCATTTCCAGCGAGTTGTTCGTGCTCGCCGCCTGCGAGGACCGCGGCGAATTGGGCCGGCTGCTCAAGGCCAACGGCGCGACGCGCGCCAACCTGGAAAAGGCCATCGAGGAAGTGCGCGGCGGCGCCAAAGTGGAGGATGCCGGTGCCGAGGAAAATCGCCAGGCGCTGGAAAAGTACAGTATCGACCTGACGGAGCGTGCGACGTCGGGCAAGCTCGACCCGGTCATCGGACGCGATGATGAAATTCGCCGCACCATCCAGGTTCTGCAACGGCGCACCAAGAATAATCCCGTGCTGATCGGTGAGCCCGGCGTGGGCAAGACCGCCATCGTCGAGGGATTGGCGCAACGCATCGTCAACGGTGAGGTGCCGGAGGGCTTGCGCAACAAGCGCATTCTCTCCCTGGACATGGGTTCGCTCATCGCGGGCGCGAAATTTCGCGGCGAATTCGAGGAGCGCCTAAAAGCGGTCCTCAATGATTTGGCGAAACAGGAAGGGCAGGTCATTCTGTTCATCGACGAGTTGCACACCATGGTGGGTGCCGGCAAGGCCGAGGGTGCGATGGACGCGGGCAATATGCTGAAGCCGGCGCTGGCGCGCGGCGAGCTGCACTGCGTGGGTGCAACCACCCTCGATGAATACCGCAAGTACATCGAGAAGGACGCGGCGCTGGAGCGCCGCTTCCAAAAGGTGCTGGTGGATGAGCCGTCGGTGGAGGACACCATCGCGATTTTGCGCGGCCTGAAGGAGCGCTACGAAGTGCACCACGGCGTGGAAATCACCGACCCCGCCATCGTCGCGGCGGCGACGCTGTCGCATCGTTATATCGCAGACCGGCAGCTGCCCGACAAGGCCATCGACCTGATCGATGAGGCGGGTTCGTTGATCCGCATGGAAATCGACTCCAAGCCCGAAGCGCTCGACAAATTGGATCGGCGCATCATTCAGCTGAAGATCGAACGCGAGGCGCTGAAGAAGGAAACCGACGAGGCTTCCCGCAAACGCCTGAACACCCTGAATGACACGTTAAAAGCCTTGGAGAAGGAATATTCCGATCTCGAGGAAGTGTGGAAGGCGGAGAAGGCTTCCGTGCAGGGCGCCGCGCACATCAAGGAAGAACTCGAACGCGCCAAGCAGGAGCTCGAAACGGCGCGTCGCGGGCAAGACCTGCAGCGTATGTCCGAGCTCGCGTACGGCCGGATTCCGGAACTCGAACGCAGGCTCGAGCAAGCCTCGACTGCCGAGCATCAGGAAAAGCGCCTGCTGCGAAACAAGGTGACCGAGGAAGAGATCGCCGAAGTCGTGTCGAAATGGACCGGCATTCCGGTCTCCAAAATGCTCGAGGGCGAAAG
>DATHKV010000112.1:0-32708 GCA_035488895.1 Steroidobacteraceae bacterium | reverse complement strand
CGATGCGATCGAGCTGCGCCATCAATTTGCCAACATCGCCCGGATGCCTGATGACGGCAATCAGCTCCAGTTCGGCGTGCAGCGGCTTCGCTCCGAGACGCTCGACGCGCGCCTCGTTCATATAGCTCGAGTAGAGGTCGCTGACCTTGCGGGCTTCCAAGTCGGTCGAAATTTGCCCCGCCTCGATAAGGTCGCGCTGCTGGCTCAACGACTGCTCGGTCATGAGCGAATCAACGCCATACGAGGATCGATCCGGCGGAATGGGTACGTCCTTCAGCCATGTGCCGTTGGCATATTGAAAAAGGTCGTCCTGGGGCCGCACCGTCTTGTCCATGTCGGCGGCTTGAATGCCGGAGACCGGCCCGGAATCCGCGAAAGCCACCGATGCACCGATCAACAGCGCCGCCAGGGCGAAAGCTAAGAATGGCGATTTCACAACGAACTCCAGGTTCATCGAGACCGTTTTGGTTGACGGAAGTATGGCGAAGGCGATTGAATGCGCAAGCTTTGGCGTCGGAGGGGAGACTTGATGTTCCATACAGCCGTATTTGGCCGAGCGCTGACGCTGTGCGCCGTTCTAGGGTTTCCCCTCTTGGCGTCGCCTTCTCGCGCCGCGGCCGCGGCCGATGTTCACCCCGCGCCTGCGCCTCGTGCTCTGATCAAGGAAGACCTCGAAGCATTCTTTGACGGCATCATTCCTTTGCAGCTCGAGCGCAGCGATGTCGCCGGCGCGACCGTGCTCGTCATGCACGGCAGCGAGACGTTGCTGCAGAAAGGCTACGGATTCAGCGATCTTAATGCCAAGCATGCGGTGGATACCGAATCCACGATCTTTCGTCTCGCCTCCATATCAAAACTGTTTACCTGGACGGCGGTGATGCAGTTGGTCGAGCAGGGCAAACTCGACCTCGATGCCGACATCAATCGATATCTGGACTTTGCCATCCTCGGCGACAAGCCCATCGCGCTGCGCAACCTGATGACTCACACCGCCGGCTTCGAGGAGGTCGCGCGCGATATCCTCGTCACCGATCCCAAGAGGCATCTCGATTTGCGGGAGTTCCTCGTGCAAAACCAGCCGCACCGATTGTTCGCGCCCGGCACGGTGCCGGGATATTCGAACTATGCCGTGGGGCTGGGCAGCTACATCGTGCAGCGTGTGAGCGGTGAGCGCTTCGAGGACTATGTCGCCGCGCATATATTCGCCCCGCTCGGCATGACGCATTCGACCTTCTATCAACCGCCGCCAAAGGCGCTGCAAGACCTGCCCTCGCAAGGCTACCGCTCGAACACGAGTGAGCCGGCGATCGGATTCGAACTCTTCAGTCCCGCGGGTGCCGGCGGGATTTCTTCGACGGCCGCCGACATGGGACGCTTTGGCCAAATGCTGCTCAATGGCGGCGAACTCAACGGCCAGCGCATTTTGAAGGCGGAGAGTTTGGCCGAAATGTGGAAACCGCAATTTAGCGCCAACGATCAATTACCCCCAATTGGCTTGGGCTTCTATCAAGCGTGGCGGAATGAGCTCAAATGGATCGGTCATCAGGGCGATCTGGTGGCTTTTCATAGCTTGTTTTTCGTCGAGCCCCAACAGAAGCTGGTGTTGTTCATTTCCTACAATTCGGCTGGATCGGCCCGCAAGACCCGGGCGGAATTGCTGAATGCGTTTTCCGATCGTTATTTTCCATCCGAACTGCATCAGCCCTTTGTCGCGCCACCGGCGAGCCGCGTGCGTGACATCGAGGGTACCTATCAGAGCACCCGCCGCGCTGACAGCACCATACTCAAACTATTCGCGCTCTTCGGGCAGGTGCATGCCAAGGTGGACAAGGATGGCGTGCTGCATATCGACGGTTCGAAGGACCTGCGAGGTCATCCCTTCGGCTGGAAGCCGATCGGCCCGGACCTGTGGCAGCAGGTCGACGATCAAGGAAAGATGTTCGCAATCCGTGCCGCCGACGGGCGCATCGAGCGCCTCGCGGGCTCCTTCGCCGCCGCTCAACTGCAGCGCGTCCCCTGGTACGACCGGAACAGGTTCGTTTTCGCAATGCTCGGCGCCTGTGTATTGATCGGCATCTGCGTGTTGTTCAATCTTCTGCTGCGATTGGCGCGGCGTTATGTGCTTCGCGCCACCCAGCCGATTGCGCCCGCCGGTCGGCTCGCCTTGAGCGCGCTGCCCAAGGCAACCATCATTTATTGGTTGTTGCTGTTGACCTCGCTCGCGGTATTTTTCAGCCGGTTCGATGATGATTCCCTGCCGCCTAGTTCGTCCTGGGACAAGGTCTTCCTCGCGGGCGATGGGCTATTCGCGCTTGCAATCCTGTTGAGCGCGTTCGTCGCGGCTTCGGCGGTGCGCATTTGGCTGCGCCCTTCGATCAGCAGAATCAGTCAGGTTAAGTTCACGCTGGTGGCGCTCGCGTGCGTTTATTTTTCGTGGTGCGCCATCCATTGGCATCTCATCACGCCCGTCCACCGCTTCTGACCGCCGGCGACTCAGGCTCCTAGCGCTCCAGCAGCTTGACCTTGTCCTTCACGCCTTCCCACTGCTTGGCATCCGCCGGCGCGTCCTTTTTCTCGCTGATGACCGGCCATTTCTTGGCAAGCTCGGCGTTCAGTTCCTTGAAGTTTTCCTGACCCGTCGGAATTTCTTCCTCGGAGTAGATGGCCTCGACCGGACACTCGGGCTCGCACAGGGTGCAGTCAATGCACTCGTCCGGATCGATGACCAGAAAGTTCGGACCCTCGTGGAAACAGTCGACGGGGCAGACCTCGACGCAGTCCATGTATTTGCACTTGATGCAGCTTTCGGTGACCACGAACGCCATGACTTACCCTTCTCTTACACTGTTAATGGTTAACGCTATTCTGCCACAGCCGCGAAACCCGCCGGCAGCGGCTCATTCGCCGAACGATCTTCAGATGGTGGATCGGCTTTTCAATTCCGTGAAGTGATGTTCTTCGCGGCCCGCACTGCGGTCGGCGAAGTATTGCCGCAACGCATATTCGCCGCTGGCAAACGCCAGCTCGGACCACGGAACGTCCGCTTCCTCATACAGGGCGACCTCCAAGCTCTCCGGGCCCGGCGCGAATTTCGGCTCGAGCAGTTTGGCCCGAAACATCACATGCACCTGGTTCGCGCGGGTCACATTGACCACCGCGAGCAGCGATCCCACTTCGACCTCGGCGAGCGCCTCTTCGTGACATTCACGCGCGGCAGCCTGCTGCATGGTCTCGCCGTTCTCCATGAATCCGGCCGGCACGGTCCAGAATCCACGACGCGGCTCGATGGCGCGGCGGCACAGCAAAATCTTGCTCTGCCACTCGGGCACGCAGCCCAAGACCAGCAGGGGATTCTTGTAGTGCACCATGTCGCAGCTGGTACATACAAAACGCGGCAAATGATCCCCCGTGGGGATCTTGGATTCGACGGGTGAGCCGCAATTGCTGCAGAAATTCAAGAGTGATCCATGAAAATAAAGTCTGGTGCCCGAAGAGGGAATCGAACCCACACCACGTCTTAGGTGACCGGATTTTGAGTCCGGCGCGTCTACCAGTTCCGCCATTCGGGCATGCCAAGCCGAGCAGTATATGCGATCGGCTATCTTGGTAGAATCCTAAAGACAATGCTGCGCACGGACTTTCACTTCGAGTTGCCCAAGGAACTCATTGCCCAGCATCCCGCCGCGGAGCGCTCCGGCAGCCGATTGCTGACGCTTGAGCGTAGATCCGGCCTGTTCGAGGACCGCCAGTTTCGTGATTTCCCCGCGCTACTTGACCCACGGGATCTGCTGATTTTCAACGACACGCGCGTCATCCCCGCCCGCGCCTATGGCGTGAAGGAGAGCGGCGGACGGGTCGAACTGCTGCTGGAGCGGGCACTGAGCGCAGATTCCGCCCTGGTGCATGTGCGCGCAAGCAAGGGCCTGAAGGAGGGGGCTGCCGTGAAACTCGCGGGCGGCGAGAGCGCCGCCATGATCGGGCGCGAGGGCGAGCTGTTTGTGCTGAAATTCTCCTGCGGCGTGATCGAGTTCTTTCAATCGCACGGGCAGGTGCCGCTGCCGCCCTACATCGATCGCGGCGCCGACGAGGTGGACCGGGAGCGTTACCAGACGGTCTACGCTCGTGCACTCGGCGCGGTTGCGGCCCCGACCGCCGGACTGCACTTCGATGAGGCCATTTTTGCAGCGCTGCGCGCTAGGAATATCGCGCATGCCTTCGTGACGCTGCATGTGGGGGCCGGGACGTTTGCGCCGATGCGCACGGACGACCTCGACCAGCATGAGATGCATTCCGAATACCTCGAGGTGCCCCTGCACACGTGCCAGGCGATGGAACGGGCGCGGGCGGCCGGAGGCCGCGTCATCGCGGTGGGCACGACCGTGGTCAGGAGCCTCGAGACTGCGGCCGGCGCCGCGCCGGATGCAGGGGCGATTGCGCCTTACCGGGGCAACACCCGGATATTCATCAAGCCGGGGCATGTGTTTCGCGCGATCGACGCCATGGTCACGAATTTTCACCTGCCGCAATCGACCTTGTTGATGTTGTGTTCGGCGTTCGCCGGCCGAGAATCCCTGCTGGCCGCCTATGCGCACGCGGTGCGCGAGCGCTATCGATTTTTCAGCTACGGTGATGCGATGTTCCTCACATGAGCGCGATGCAATTCAATCTGCTGTCGCAGGACGGCGCGGCGCGGCGCGGCCGGCTGACCTTCGCGCGCGGCACGGTCGAGACGCCGGCGTTCATGCCGGTGGGAACCTACGGCACCGTCAAGGCGATGACGCCGGAGGATCTCGAGGCTGTCGGCGCCGAAATCGTGCTCGGCAACACCTTTCATTTATTTCTGCGGCCGGGGCTCAAGGTCATTGAGGCCCATCAGGGACTGCACCGCTTCATGCACTGGCGCAGGCCGATCCTGACCGACTCCGGCGGATTCCAGGTGTGGAGCCTGGCCGAGATGCGCAAGCTCACGGAGGAGGGGGTGCATTTCCGCTCACCGGTCGATGGCGCCGCCGTGTTTCTGTCGCCCGAAGAGTCGATGCGGATTCAGCGCGCATTGGCCTCGGATGTGGCAATGAGCTTCGATGAATGCACGCCCTATCCCGCAACGGAAGACGAGGCGCGAACATCGATGGAATTGTCCATGCGCTGGGCGCGGCGCGGCTTCGACGAGTACCATCGAAGCGAGCCGCCGGGAACGCTGTTCGGCATCGTGCAAGGCGGCATTCACCCGGCATTGCGGCTCGAGTCGCTTGCGGCCCTGGAACAGATCGGCTTCGCCGGCCTCGCGGTCGGCGGCCTGGCGGTGGGAGAGCCCGAAGCGGAACGCGAACGGATCTTGAGTGAGTTGTTGCCACACATGCCTTCGCTCAAGCCGCGGTATCTCATGGGTGTGGGGCGCCCGGAGGACATCATCGAGGCGGTGCGGCACGGCATCGACATGTTCGATTGCGTCATGCCGACCCGGCACGCGCGCAACGCGCATCTGTTCACGCGCGGCGGCGTCATCAATATTCGTAATGCCGCCCACACCGAAGATACCGGTCCGATCGAAGAGGGCTGCGCCTGCTATACATGTCTAAACTATAGCCGCAGCTATTTGCGCCATTTGGACAAGTGCGGCGAAATTTTGGGCTCGCACCTCAACACGGTCCACAACTTGTTCTTCTATCAGCGCTTGATGCGGGAAATTCGCGCGGCCATCGCGAGGGGCACCTTTGACGGTTACGCCCGCGAGTTCTATGCCCTGCAAGGCCAGCCTTTGAGTTAAGTTTGGCCCTGCCTGCTGTATACTACGCCGCTTTGTGCAGCGGCGTCCGCCGCAAAAAAAGAGTGTAACACTATGGATTTCCTCATTAATTCGGCATATGCGCAGGCCGCGGGCGCGGCCCCCGGCAGTCCGAGCCTGATCAGCACGCTGGCGCTCCCCGCGCTGCTCCTGGTGGTGTTCTATTTCCTGCTCATCCGGCCGCAAAGCAAGCGCGCAAAAGAGCAGCGCGAAATGCTGTCCAAGGTTGCCGTGGGCGATGAAATCGCCACCACGGGCGGCATTCTCGGCAAGGTGACCGAGGTGGGCGAGCAATTCTTGAGCGTGGAAATCGCCGCCGGAGTGAACATCAAGCTGCAGAAATTCCAAGTCGCGCAGGTATTGCCGAAGGGCACGGTCAAGAGCGCATGACCGGCTATCCGCGCTGGAAGATCGCGCTGGTCGCGATCGTGATGCTCATCGGGATCTTCGTGGCGCTTCCCAATATATTCGGCGAGGAAAGCGCGCTGCAGCTGGCGGCCGACCGTATGGCCGTCACGGATGCGGACCGCGCCGCCGTGGTGCAAATCCTCAAGGACAAGGGCGTTACGCCATCGGGCGTATTTTTGGAGCAGGGCCGTCTGACGCTGCGCTTCAGCAGCACGCAGGATCAACTGAAAGCACGCGACATGATCGCGGAGGCGCGCCCGAAGCAATTCACCATCGCGCTGTCGCAGGCCTCACGCGTGCCTTCCTGGATGCATGCCATGGGGCTGGGTCCGGTCAAGCTGGGCCTGGATCTGCGCGGCGGCGTTTACCTCGTGTATCAGGTCGATGTGCAGGGCGCGGTAAAGCAGCTCCTGGATCGCCGCGAGCAGGATTTTCGCACCTCGCTGCGCAACGCGCGCGTGGCGTACCAAGATGTCGTGGTCGACTATCCGGCCACCCGGGTGCGGGTGCTGTTTCGCGACGCTGACAGCTTCACCAAGGGGAAGGCCGCCATCCTCAACGACAGCCGTAATCTGAGTCTGACCGAGACCAGCGTCGCCGGCGCGCCCGCCTTGGAATTGCAATTGACGCCGCAAGAAATCAAGGAACGCCAGGACTACGCGGTCTCGCAAAACATCGTCATTCTGCGCAATCGTCTGAACAGCCCGGAACTCGCGGTGTCGGAACCGCAGGTGGCGCGCGAGGGTGTGGATCGCATCGCCATCCAGTTGCCCGGGCTGCAAAATTCGGCCGAAGTCAAAAAGATCCTCGGCAAGACGGCGACCTTGGAATTTCGCATGGTCGATGAGACCAACAATCCGCTGGAGGCGGCCGGTACGGGACGTGTCCCCTTGGGCTCGAAACTGTTCTACACCCGGGACAAGCAGCCCGTGCTGCTGAAGCGCGACGTCGTGGTCACCGGCGATCAGCTGACCGATGCGACATTCCAGCCGAATTCGCAGGACGGTCCGGCAGTCTCGGTGGGCTTGGACAGCCGCGGCGCGGCGAAGATGCTGAAGAACACCCAGGAGAACCTCGGCCACTTGATGGCCGTGGTGTTCATCGACCGTTCGCGCGAAAAGAACGCGCAGGGCGTGGAAGTCGACCGCACCACCGAGGAAGTCATCAACCGCGCGACCATCCGCGGCGTGTTCGCAAATAATTTTTCGATCACGGGCGTCAACCCCATCGAAGGCCGCGAGCTTGCGCTGCTGCTGCGCGCCGGCGGCCTGGCCGCGCCGCTCACGCCGGTGGAAGAGCGCGCCATCGGCCCGAGCCTGGGCCAGGACAACATCAACAAGGGCATCAAGGCCATGGTGTTCGGCATGCTCGCCGCCTTCGTCTTCATGGCGGTCTACTACAAGGCGTTCGGCTTGATCGCCGACATTGCGTTGGCGGCGAACGTGGTGCTGCTCACCGCTCTTCTGTCGATGTTCGGCGCGGCGCTGACCTTGCCGGGTATCGCCGCCGTGGTGCTGACCGTCGGCATGGCGGTGGACGCCAATATTTTGATCTACGAGCGCATCCGCGAGGAGCTGCGCAACGGCGTCACGCCGCGCGCGGCCATCGCCGCGGGCTTCGAGCGCGCGCTATCGGCGATCACCGACTCGAACATCACCGCGCTGATCGCGGGCGTCGTGTTGTGGTCCTTCGGCGCCGGCGCCATCCGCGGTTTCGCGGTGGTTCTGGTGCTTGGAATTTTCACGTCGGTATTCACTTCCGTGATGGGCAGCCACGCGTTGGTGCAAATCTTCTACGGCAGAAAGCGCAAGCTCGAACGCTTGTCGATCTAGGGGAACACTTCCATGGAATTTTTCCACAAGGTCACACGCTTCCCGTTCATGCACACCCGCAAGGTGTGGTACGGCCTGTCCGCGGTCCTGATCGTCTCTTCGTTGGCGTTGGTTTTGATCCGCGGCTTGAACTTGGGCGTCGATTTCACGGGCGGCGTCGTGGTCGAGACGAATTTCGCGCAGCCGCCCAATATCGAAACTCTGCGTACCGAACTGGCCGCCGCCGGCGTGGCGGGCGCGCAGGTACAGGCCTTCGGGAGTTCCCGGGACATCCTGGTGCGTCTGCCGCCGGACCCGAACGCCAAAGGCGACCAGATCGGCGCCCGCGTTCTCGAGGTCTTTTCCAAGTCGAACAGCGGCGTGAAGCTGCAGCGAACCGAAGTCGTCGGACCCCAGGTCGGACAGGAGCTGTTCGTCAAGGGCGGCTGGGCGCTGGTCGCCACGCTGTTCTTCATCCTGGTCTACGTCTTGTTCCGCTTCACACCCAAGCTTGCGCTCGGCGCGATTTTCGCGGTGCTGCATGATCCGATCTGCGTGGTCGGCTTCTTTGCACTGACTCAGATGACATTCGACCTCACCGCGATATCGGCGGTGCTGGCGGTCATCGGCTATTCGCTCAACGACACCGTCATCGTGTTCGACCGGATCCGCGAGCGCGCCCGGAGCTCGCGCAAGCTTTCGATTGCGCAGGTCATCGACGAGTCGATCAATCAAACCCTGTCGCGAACGTTGATGACCAAGCTGGTGACATTGTTGGTGGTCGTGGCACTGTTGATATTCGGCGGCGAAACGTTGCGCGGATTTTCCGCAGCCTTGGTGATCGGCATCATCGCCGGCACGTACTCGTCGATTTATATTTCTGCCGCGCTGTCGCTCGACCTGGGGTTGAAGGTCGACGATCTGTTGGAGCGCAAGGCGACCAAGCCCGAAGAAGTCGACGGCATGCCCTGAACCTGATGGAACTGCTCGCCGATCCGCAGTCCTGGGTGTCGTTCGTGACGCTCGCGTTCCTCGAGATCGTCCTCGGCATCGACAACATCATTTTTCTGTCGGTGCTCGTCGAGCGGCTGCCGCAAGCCCAGCGCGCCAGCGCGCGCATGCTCGGTCTGGCCTTTGCCATGCTCACCCGCATCGGGCTGCTCTTTTCCATCACCTGGCTGGCGACGCTGCGCGATCCGTTGTTTCGCGCGCTGGGCACCGACGTGTCCGGCCGGGATTTGATCCTGTTCGCCGGCGGCCTGTTCCTGCTGGTGAAAGCCGTCATGGAAATCCACGACATGTTGAAGGGCAAGGTGCACAGCCGCAAACCCAGCGTATTCAACAGCTATGTTCTGATCATCCTGCAGATCGGCATCATCGACATCGTATTCTCGCTCGACTCGGTGTTCACCGCGGTGGGTCTGGCCAATCATATCGAGATCATGATCGCGGCCATCGTGGTCTCGGTGCTGGTGATGATGGTTGTCTCGTCGAGCATCAGCCGCTTCATCGATCGCTATCCGACGATCAAGGTGTTGGCGCTGGCGTTTTTGGTATTGGTCGGCGCGGCGCTGATCGCCGAATCGCTGGAATGGGACTTCCCCAAGGGATACCTGTACTTCGCGATGGCATTTTCGGTGGCCGTGGAATGGATAAACATTCGATTGCGCCAGCGAATTCAGCAATAGTTTGCTAGCGCGGTACGAAAGCCGCTAAAGTCCGCGCAGTATTTTAAGAACGGGAGATGACATGAATTGGCGCATCAAACCGCTTGACGCTATTTTGGCGAGTGCCGAGAAGAGGTCTCTGACGCGCACGCTCGGGGCTTTTCAGCTCATGATGCTTGGGGTTGGCGCCATCATCGGCACCGGCATTTTCGTGTTGACCGCCGAGGCGGCGCAAAAGGCCGGACCGGGAATGATGGCCTCATTCGTCATAGCGGGATTCGTCTGCGCAGTGACCGCATTGTGTTACGCCGAACTGGCGGCCATGGTGCCGGTCTCCGGTTCTGCTTATACATATTCTTACGCGGTGCTGGGCGAACTGATCGCCTGGATCGTGGGCTGGGCGCTCATCCTCGAATACACCATCGCGGCGAGCGCCGTCTCGGTGGGATGGTCGAATTACTTCGTGCCGCTGATAGCGCATAGCTTCGACATTCATATCCCGTTGTATCTGTCCAAGGGCTATTTCGCCGGCGGCTTCATCAATGTGCCGGCGGTGTTCATCGCGGCGCTGGTGACCACGTTGCTTGCCCTCGGTACGCGCGAAAGCGCCACGGTGAACGCGGTATTGGTCTGCATCAAAGTGGCGGCACTGATCCTGTTCTGCGCACTGGCGCTGCCCGTCGTCAATATGAAGAATTTCGAGCCGTTCGCACCCTTGGGTTGGCTCGGCATCGGCGGCGCGGCTGCCTCGATCTTCTTCGCCTACGTCGGTTTCGACGCAGTGTCGACCGCTGCCGAAGAGACCAGAAACCCCCAGCGCAACATGCCGATCGGCCTGATCGGCAGTCTGGTGATTTGCACAATTTTCTACCTTTTGGTGGCGAGCGGCGCCATCGGTTCCATTGGCGCTCAGCCGGTGTTGGACGCGGCGGGTCATGGCATCGACCCAGGCGGACCCGAAATGCTCAAAGCCTGCATGGATCCCGCGAAGCTCTCGACGCTGGTTTGCAGCGATGAGCCGCTGGCGCATGTGCTCCGCGAAATCGGCTGGATCAAGGTCTCGCGGCTGATTGGTTTGGCAGCGTTTGTCGCGCTGCCGTCGGTGATTCTGATGATGATGTTCGGCCAAACGCGCGTCTTCTTCAGCATGGCGCGTGATCGCCTGCTGCCGGACGTCTTGACCAAGATTCATCCGCGATTCCAAACGCCCCACGTGGTGACCATGATCACCGGCACGGTGGTGATGTGCGCCGCCGCGTTTTTCCCGGTCGGCAATCTCGCCGACACATCCAACGGCGGTACCTTGGCCGCATTTTTCTCGGTGGCCATGGGCGTGATGATCTTGCGACGCACTCAGCGAGATCGAAAGCGGCCTTTCAGAGCCCCGGCGATCTGGCTGGTGGGCCCTTTGGCGCTGATCGGTTGTCTGGCGTTGTTCTTGCTGCTGTCGTTCTTCGCCAAGATGGTCTTTTTCGGCTGGGCTGCCTTAGGATTGGTGGTCTACGCGACCTATAGCCGCAAGCGCTCCACCTTGCACCCTGGATACGTCGAGCCGCCCGAATCAGGCGCGAAGTGATTCCGGCGTCAAGGGTCCGATGACGTCGAGCAGCGCCTGGTAAACCTTGGGGTTGCCGGCGACGATGTTGGATCCGAGCGTGTATTCTGAGCCGGTGGGCGTTCCCACACGTCCGCCGGCCTCTTGAATCAGCAGCGTGCCGGCCGCAGTGTCCCACGGCGAGAGCCCGAACTCCCAGAAGCCGTCGATTCTTCCCGCCGCCACGTAGGCCAGATCCAACGCGGCCGCGCCCGGGCGGCGGATGCCCGCGGCCGTCGACATGACGACCTTGAGCATGGCCAGATATTCATCGAGATGGGCGCCCGCGCGGAACGGGAATCCGGTGCCGATGAGAGAGCCCTCCAACGTGCGCTGGCCGCTGACGCGGATCTTCTTGCCCTCCAGTTGGGCGCCGTCGCCGCGCGAGGCGGTAAAGAATTCCTGGCGCATCGGATCGTAGACGACACCGTGCTCCAGGCGGCCCTTCTGCTGGAGCGCGATGGAGACGGCGAAAGTCGGAAAGCCATGCAGAAAATTGGTGGTGCCGTCTAGCGGATCGATGATCCACACGAACTCGCCCTCACCGCTGCGGCCGGACTCTTCGGCCAGGATCGCGTGCTGCGGATAGCTGCGGTGGATGGTGGCGATGATGTCCGCCTCGGCCTTGCGGTCGATGTCGGTGACGAAGTCATTGCGGCCTTTGCTGTCGATTTTCAGGGAATCGAGGCGCGACAGGCTTTTGACGATTAGATCGCCGGCGCGTCGCGCGGCGCGCATGGCGATATTGAGGAGCGGTTGCATGGTGTGGCGCTAGAATATCATTTGTGACTACCCAGGTTCGCATTGTACTCATCGATCCCAGCCATCCGGGCAACATCGGCTCGGTGGCGCGCGCCATGAAAAACATGGCGCTCGCCGATCTCGTGCTGGTGCGGCCGCGCTCGTTTCCGCATGCGGAAGCCGTCGCACTGGCGGCTGGCGCGGACGACATTTTGAGCAACGCGCGAATTGTTGACAGCGTCGCCGACGCCATCAGCGACTGCGCCTTCATCGCGGGCACGACATCGAGGCCCCGCTCCTATTACTGGGAGTTCACGACGCCGCGCGATGTCGCCGGCCGCATCGTCGCGCTGCCGGAAGGCAATCGCGCGGCCCTGCTCTTCGGCTCCGAGCGCTATGGATTGGCGACCGAGGATCTGAATCACTGCAATGTACTGGTGCGCATCCCCGCCAATCCCGACTATTGCTCGCTGAATCTGGCGATGTCGGTGCAGCTCGCGGCGTACGAGATCTTTTTGGCGCGCGAGCAGCCGACATCCCACACGCAATTGGAAATGGAGCTCGCCCCGTCGGGCGATGTCGAGCACTTTTACGCCCATCTGCACGAGGTGCTCAATGAAATCGATTTCGACGACCGCACTGGGCACCTGATGGAGCGATTGCGGCGCTTGTTCAATCGCGCACAGATGGACCGCAATGAACTCAACATCCTGCGCGGAATCTTGAGCGCGGTGCAGGGCCGGCGCGGGCAATCCGCGCAGCGCTCGCGCAAATGAACTCGGCGCGCCCGAACACGCCGCATCCGGGCACCACGCAGATGCCGGTGTATTTGGATCATGCAGCGACCACGCCGGTCGATGTGCGCGTGGCCGCGCGCATGGCCGAGGTACTGCGATCCGAATCCGAGTACGGCAATCCGGCCTCGACGAGCCATGACTACGGTGATGTCGCCGGCGCTCTGGTCGAAACGGCGCGCGGGCAAGTGGCTGCGGCCGTGGGCGCTGCCGCCGCCGAAGTCACTTGGACGTCAGGCGCCACTGAAGCGAATAACCTGGCGATCTTTGGCGTCGCCCACTACTACCGGGAGCGCGGCCGCCATATCGTCACGGCGCGCACCGAGCACAAGGCCGTCCTCGACCCCTGCCGCGAACTCGAGCGCCGGGGCTGGGCGGTTACCTACCTGGTTCCCGACGCGGAAGGCGTGGTGGATCCAGAGCAAGTGGCCGCGGCGCTGCGGCCGGACACGGTGCTGGTGTCGCTGATGCACGTCAACAACGAAATTGGCGTGGTGCAAAATATCGCGGCAGTCGGTGCGATTTGCGCTGCGCACGGCGGCGCATGGCTGCATGTCGATGCGGCGCAAAGCATCGGCAAGTGCCCGATCGATTTTGCCAGTTTGGGAGCCGATCTCATGTCCCTTTCGGCGCACAAAGTCTATGGGCCGAAGGGCGTGGGCGCGCTCGTTGTCGCGCAGCGAGGCGAGACGCGAGGACGGGGCCGCGTTCAGCTCACCGCGCTGCAATTCGGCGGCGGTCAGGAACGTGCGCTGCGGGCGGGAACGCTGGCAACGCACCAAGCGGTGGGCATGGGCCTGGCATTCGAGCTGGCCATGCGCATCTCGTCGGTGGAAACGGTGCGCGTGGCGCACCTGCAGCAGCGGCTGTGGCAGGGACTGGCTGCCCTCGGCGGCGTACAGCGCAACGGCAGCGCCACACGCTCAGTGCCGCACCTGCTCAATGTGTCCTTCGAAGGAGTGGAAGGAGAAAGCCTGCTGGCGGCGATACGTCCCTACGTGGCGGTGTCGACCGGATCGGCCTGTACCTCGGCGTTGGCCGAGCCCTCGTACGTGTTGCGCGCCTTGGGCCGCAGCGAGCGCTTGAGCGAAAGCAGCCTGCGCTTCGGACTAGGGCGCACGACTACCGAGGCGGACATCGATGCGACAGTCGCGGTCCTGGCGCGCGAGGTCAACCGCCTGCGCAAAATTGCCGGGCTGCCCAGGTGAATTACAACGATTTGACGCGCCGATACTTTACGGCTGCGGCGAGCGCCGGTGAGTTGACCGGCCCTGGTGTTTTCCGCGGCGCAGCCGGAAATCGCGAGAAGGGCGCCTGGGTCCAGTTCGATCTGCAGGTTCAGCGAGGTGCGGTTTCGGCGGCGCGGTTCCTGGCCTATGCCTGCCCGCATACCATCGCCGTGGCGGCCTGGCTGGCCGAGCAGGCGGTCGGCAAGCCGTTAAGGCCCGTTTTGCCCGAGAGCGTGCAGGCGTTGCAGGAGCGGTTTGCCGTGCCCGTCGAAAAGACCGGCCGCCTGTTGATCATTGAAGATGCGTGGCTTGCGGCGGCCGTTCCAGCCATTGATTACCGCGGCTGACGGACCCATATGGGTTGTGTGAGCCACGCGTATCCAGGGTGAACGCGGATTAATTAAAAACGCGCTTTGGTTCCGTGCGGGGAGGGCACTGTCGTGTTATCTATAGTGTCCTCAGGCGTATTTTTGTGAGGTACAGCGCAGCATGGCAATACTACTGACCGAGTCGGCGGCCGATCGGGTAAGGACTCATTTGGCGCAGCGCGGAATCGGCGTCGGATTGCGGGTTGGAATCAAGAAAACAGGTTGTTCGGGTTTCGCCTACGTGGTGAATTACGCCGATGAAATCAATCCGGAAGACGCCGTATTCGAGGCACGGGGCGTCAAAGTCGTCGTCGATCCTCAAAGCCTGCCCCTGATCGACGGCACCCTGGTGGATTTCGTCAAGCAAGGCCTCAACGAGGCATTCAAGTTTCAAAACCCCAAAGCCAAGGGTGAATGCGGTTGCGGCGAGAGCTTCAACGTCTAGTTGGACGCTGCGCGCACAAGAACCCAGGGTCGGTTTTTCCAGGTAATACAGGGACTTCGGTCCTCGTCATGATTGCTTGAGCAGCCCCGCTCCAGTACACTTCGCGGTCTTTGTCAGCCTTGGGCCCAAGTCTGACGTAACGTCCATTTAGCGAGGTTGTGATGTCCATCGAGCGAACCCTATCCATCGTGAAGCCAGACGGCGTCGGCCGTAATCTGATCGGCGACGTTTACCGCCGTTTTGAACAGGTGGGTTTGCAAGTCGTGGCCGCCCGCATGATGCGCCTGTCCCAGGCGGAGGCGGAGGGCTTTTATGCCGTGCACCGTGAGCGGCCGTTCTTCAAGGATCTGGTGCGCTTCATGACCTCCGGGCCCGTCATGGTCCAGGTGCTGGAGGGCGAAAACGCCATCGCCAAGAATCGCGAAGTCATGGGCGCAACCGATCCGAAGAAAGCGAGCAAGGGAACCATTCGCGCGGATCTCGCCACCAGCATCGATGAGAACATTGTTCACGGCTCCGATGCCGCCGATACGGCGGCGCGCGAAATCAACTACTTCTTCCGGGAAATTGAGATCTGCCCGCGTACGCGCTAGCGTAGCGGCGATCAAGGGGGCTTTGAGTGTCGAGCGAACGCGTGAATCTGCTGGGGCTTCCCCGCGCGCAGCTCGAGACGTTCGTTGCGGCGCGTCTCGGCGCGAAGCCGTTTCGCGCCCGGCAGCTCATGAAGTGGATCTATCGGCGCGGCGCCGCGGACTTCTCGAGCATGACGGACCTGGCGCAAGAGTTCCGCGCACAGCTTGCGGAAATTGCCGAGATCACCGTTCCGGAGATCGTGACCGAGCAGGTGTCCAAGGACGGCACCCGCAAGTGGATGCTGCGCATGGACCAGGTGCAAGGCATCGAGACGGTTTATATCCCCGAGCCCGGGCGGGGCACCTTGTGCATATCGAGCCAGGTGGGCTGCGCGATGGACTGCACCTTCTGCTCGACCGCGCAGCAGGGCTTCAACCGAAATTTGAGCGCCGCGGAAATCGTCGGCCAGGTATGGCTGGCGCAGCGCGAGCTGGCCATGCAAAGCGGCGCGGCGGTGGGCGAGGGCGACCGCAAGATCACCAATGTCGTATTCATGGGCATGGGCGAACCGCTTGCCAACTACCGCAACGTGCTGCCGGCCATGCGCATTTTTCTCGATGATTTGGGCTACGATCTTTCGCGGCGCCGGGTGACATTGAGCACATCCGGTTTGGTGCCGCAAATTTATAAGTTGGCGGAGGAGTGCAACGTCGCATTGGCGGTCTCGCTGCACGCGCCCAACGACGAATTGCGCAACGAATTGGTGCCCATCAACCGGAAGCATCCGATCGCCGAACTGCTCGAGGCTTGCTGGCACTACATCGATCAGCAGAACGGCCGCAGCATCACGTTCGAATACGTCATGCTGGATGGCGTGAACGACAAGCCGGAACATGCGCGCGAGCTCGCGCGCCTGATGCAGGGGCGCCCGGCCAAGCTCAACCTCATTCCTTTCAACGTCTTTCCGGGCACGCGCTATCGCCGCTCCCCTGCTGCGACCATTCGGAAATTCCGCGACATCCTGAATGATCACGGCGTCATTGCGACGACGCGCAAGACACGCGGCGATGACATCGATGCCGCGTGCGGGCAATTGGCGGGCAAGGTCAGGGATCGCACGCTGGTGCGGCTCGGAACGAAACTCTCAACGGTGTCGCGCACCCCGGCGGAAATTCAATGATGCTGAATTCTTTAGGACATCGCGCACTGGCGGCGCTGCTCGCTGCGGGCATCCTCGCAGCCTGCAGCCACAATCCTCCGGCCTACCAGCAGCCGGTTCGCACCTACAAGAAGCAACCGGCGCAAGCCGCGGTTGCGAACACGCAGCTTGCCATCGAGTATATGAAGCTGGGCCAGCTTGCCAATGCGCGCGATTGTATCGAGCGGGCATTGAAGCAAAACGCGTCCAATCCCGATGTCCAATCCACGGCGGGACTGGTGTACGAACGGATGAATGAGATGGGCAAAGCGGAGCGGGCGTATGAGGCCGCGGCCCGTCTGAGCAAGAATGATCCGAGAATCGCCAACAGTTACGCCGGATTCCTCTGCCGCACGGGCAAAGTCGTCGCCGGTGAGAAAATGTTCAACGAGGTGGCGCGCAATCCGTTGTACCAGACACCCGCGGTCGCCCTAGTCAATGCGGGAGTCTGCGTGCGCAGCACCGGCAATCTGGTCGATGCCGACCGCTATTTCACGCATGCGCTGGCGATCCAGCCCAATATGCCCGAGGCTCTTCTGCAACAGGGCAATGTCGCATTCGACCGCGGCGATGCCGGGCAGGCGCGCGACATCGTGCAGCGCTATCTGGCGGTGAATCCGGCCACACCCGAGATTTTGTGGCTGGGGTTCCGGGCGCAGCGCAAGTTGGGCGATCCCGTGGCCGCGGCCGTTTATGCGCGGCGCGTGCAAGCGGAATTTCCGAATTCCGAACAGGCCCAAAACATGCGCATTGGCGTTGATCGATGAGTGAACCTGCGGCCCTGCCGGGACCCAAGCTCAAGGCCGAACGCGAGCGGCGCGGTTTGAGCGCGCAGAAGGCTGCCGATGAGATGCACCTGGATCGATGGGTCATCGAGGCGCTCGAGGGGGACGATTACGCGCGCATCGGCCCGACGGTCTATGCCAAGGGCCACCTGAAGAAATACGCGGCGCTGCTGGGTCTGCCGTCCGCCGAAGTGCTGGCGGGTTTCGACGCGCGCGCCCAACCGCGGCTCGAGCCGCAGTCGGCCGGTCCGAGCATGTTGCTGCGGCAGCGAGACGACGCGAACTCAGCGGGCGGATCATCGCTGCTCGCAATTGCCGCCTGTGCGGCGGTGGTGCTGGCTGCCGGCATCCTGTGGTGG
The DNA here is from genome assembly GCA_035488895.1 of Steroidobacteraceae bacterium. Taxonomy (GTDB): domain Bacteria; phylum Pseudomonadota; class Gammaproteobacteria; order Steroidobacterales; family Steroidobacteraceae; genus Bog-1198. The sequence goes on along the minus strand of DATHKV010000112.1, from coordinate 14,951 downwards.
CGTCCCTGGCATACGCACGCCAAGGTACCGGCCAGCGCCGCACCCGCGTCCGCGCCTGCCGCCACGGCACTGCCGACTCCCGATCCGGAGTCGAGTCTCGTCTCGTCGGCTTCGGCTTCGCCCGCCATGACCAGCGACACGCTCACCGCGCCCGCCGCTGCGCCGGGTGCGGCCATGAATCCCGTGCCGGAAAATGCGGCTGCAAGTGCCGCGGCTGCAGCTGCGCAGCCGCTGCCCGGCGCCGGCCGAGCGCGCCTGCGATTGAGCTTCTCGGCGAATTCGTGGGTGGACATCCGCGATGCTGCCGGACGGCGCACCTTTGCGGGCAATGGGCTTGCCAACAGCGTGAAGACCATTTCCGGAGCGGCACCGCTGCACGTGTACCTGGGGTTCGGCAGCGGCGTGCAGCTGGAAATCAACGATCGCGCCGTCGCGATCGGTCCGCAATTTTTTGCAGGGGACGTGGCGCGCTTCGAAGCCGGTGCGGATGGTGTCCTGCGGCGCGATTCGCGCCCCGATCAAACGCACGGTGCGCCGCCGCGCAGCCCGCGTCCGCCCGGCTAGAGGAAACTCGTGAGCAAGATCATCGAGCCCCTGCGTGGTGTGCATGACGTATTGCCCGCGCAAATCGCAGCCTGGCAGCATTTGGAGCGCGTCACGCGCCAAGTCTTCGCGGGCTACGGCTACGAAGAATTCCGCGTTCCGATAATCGAACAGACGCAGTTGTTCAAGCGCTCGATCGGCGATTTCACCGACATCGTCGAAAAGGAAATGTTCAGTTTCGTGGACCAGGGCGAGGATCACATCACCCTGCGCCCTGAGGCGACCGCCGGCATCGTGCGCGCCGTGATCTCCAATGGGCTGCTGCGCGAGGGCCGGTTGCGCGTGTGGTGCATGGGGCCGATGTTCCGCCGCGAACGTCCGCAAGCCGGGCGCTATCGGCAATTTCATCAAATTGACGCGGAAGCCTTCGGATTCGAGGGGCCGGATGTCGATGCCGAAGTGATTCTCTTGTCCGGGCGGCTCATGCGCCTTCTGGGATTGCGCGGCCTGAAGCTGATGGTGAACTCGCTGGGCACGCCCGCCTCGCGTGCCGAGTATCGCGAGAAGCTCACGGCCTATTTCAGCGGGCATGCCGCCGCGCTCGATGAGGACAGCAAGCGGCGATTGACCGGCAATCCGCTCCGAATTCTCGACAGCAAGAATCCGGACATGCAAAAGATCGTCGCCGGGGCGCCATTGTTGCTCGATTCGCTCGACGCTGAGTCCCGGCGGCACTTCGAGTCGTTATGCGCACAGTTGCGCAGTGCCGGCATCGAGTATCATGTCGAGCCCCATCTGGTACGCGGTCTGGACTACTACACGCGCACGGTGTTCGAGTGGACCACCGATGCCTTGGGCTCGCAAAGCACGGTGTGCGCCGGCGGCCGCTACGACGGCCTGGTTGCCCAACTGGGCGGCACCGATACGCCCGGCGTGGGCTGGGCAATGGGGCAGGAGCGCATTGTGATGCTCCTGCAGAAGCAGAATTTGGACCTGCTCAAGGCCCGGCCGCACATTTATCTGGTGCTGGTCGGGGAACAAGCCGAGATCCCAGGCTTCCAATTGGCCGAGCGGCTGCGCGACGCATGGCCGGATTTGGGGGTGCAGGTCAATTTGGGCGGCGGCAGCTTCAAGACGCAATTCAAGCGCGCCGACAAGAGCGGCGCGGAGTTTGCGCTGGTATTGGGGGATGACGAGGTGGCCCGGGGGGTCGTGGCTGTGAAGGCTCTGCGCCGCGAGTCGGCACAGGAAGAATGCCCCTTGGAACGAATCAGTGAACGTATCGGCAACTTACTTGGTCTCAAGGTGGGGAGTGGAAGCAGCAATGGCTGAAGAATATTTAACCGACGACGAACAACTAGAAGCCGTAAAGCGCGCTTTTATCGAATATGCCCCTTGGATCTTGGGTGGCGTGGTACTGGGCGTCGGGGGTTGGTTCGGCATTCAATCCTACCGCTCGCACCAAAATGGCGTGGCGATGCAGGCCGCGCATCAATTCGGCGAGATGACGGCCGCGCTGCAAATGAACGATCCGCAGAAATCGCTGCACCTCGCCGAGGGCATCATCAAGGATTTTCCGTCCTCGCCCTATGCCGATCAGGCGCAGCTGACGATTGCGCGCATCGACGTCGATAGCGGCAAGGCGGCGGATGCGGTCGCGCCCCTGACGCACGTCATGAATGAGTCCAAGGACTCGGAGCTCAAGCAGGTCGCACGCCTGCGTCTCGCCCGCGTCTTGATCGATCAAGGCAAGCCTGACGATGCAATCAAGGCCCTGGCCGGCGGCACGCCTGGGAGCTTTGCCGGGCGATACCACGCGGTTCATGGCGACGCGCTGTACGCGAAGAAAGACATTCCGGGTGCCATTGCCGAGTACAACATGGCGCTGAGCACGACCGACGGCGGCGGCGCCGATGCCGCCATGCTGCAATTGAAGCTCGCCGACCTTGCTTCGAACGAAAAGGCCAAACCCTGATGCGCTTATTGCTTCCGATCAGTCTCGCGGCGCTGCTCCTTGCGGTCGGCTGCAGCAAGGATAAGGACGTCGAGCCGCCGGCGGCGCTGGTGAAGTTTCCGGAAACATTGCCGGTGAAGAAGCTCTGGGGCGACGGAGTCGGCGGCGGCAAGAAGCAGATCAAACTGCGCTTGGGCTTAGGGCCCGCCATCGACAATGGACTGGTTTTCGCCGCCAATCACAAGGGCGAAATTCTGGCGGTGTCGCTCGAGACGGGCCGCGATGTGTGGGTCAAGAAGCTCAAGTTGCCGATTTCCGCCGGTCCGGCGGCGGCACTCGGCATCGTCGTGGCCGGCACCAGCAAGGGCGCCGTGATCGCGCTGGATGGCGCGTCCGGGCGCCAACTGTGGCGTGCGCAAATCAATTCGGAGCTGCTGTCCTCGCCGGCGATCAGCGAGAAAGTGGTCGTGTTGCGCTCGGTGGACGGCAGGCTGAACGGTCTGGATAGGGCCACCGGCAAGGTTCTCTGGTCCGTTGAGCAGCAAGTGCCGCGCCTGAGCTTGCGCGGCATTGCGACTCCCATTGTCGCCAAGCAAGCGGCGATCAGCGGCTTCGACAACGGCAAAGTCATGGCCGTGTCGCTCGCCACCGGCGACACGCTTTGGGACACGGCGCTGGCCTCGCCGCACGGCCGCACGGAACTCGATCGGCTGGTCGACATCGATTCGGCTGTTCAGGTGGTCGGGGAAAACGTCTTCGCCGCCGGATTCCAGGGGCGCACGGCCATGCTGGCGCTCGACTCCGGTCAGCAGTGGTGGTCGCACGATATGTCGAGCTATCGGGGTCTCGCGGTTGATGCGGACAATTTGTACGTCACGCAATCCGACGGCACTGTGGTCGCGATGCGTCAGCGCGACGGCGCCGAGCTGTGGCGCAACGAGAAACTCAAGCGCCGCGGACTCAGTACCCCCATCGTGACCGGCACAGCTGTCGCGATTGCCGACTTTCAGGGCTACATTCACTGGTTGGACAAGGGCACGGGTGAGCTCGTGGCGCGCGTGCGCATCGCCAAGCAACGTGTTTCCAGTCCGCCCGCGGGTGCCGGCGACACCATCGTGGTGCTGACCGATGGCGGGTCACTGGCGGCGTACCGAGCCTCTCCCAAGGTATCCAGGGCGACGGCGCCTGCCGCTGCTGCACCGGCTGAGACGCCACCCGCAGCCGCGCCTGCGGCGACCGACGCGCCCGCGGCCGAGAAGCCCACGACCGAGACGCCCGCGACCGAGACGCCCGCAAGCGAAACGCCGGCGCCACCGCCTGCTGACGCGCCGGCACCACCTCCCGCGACTCCGCCGCCCGCACCGCCGCCTCCCTAAAGATTTAAGGCAAATGCTGCCGGTAGTCGCATTGATCGGCCGCCCGAATGTGGGCAAGTCGACTCTGTTCAATGCCATGACCGGCACGCGCGATGCGCTGGTTGCCGATCTGCCCGGTCTGACGCGCGACCGCCAATACGGTTTTGCGCGCCGCACGGAAGTGCCTTGCATCGTGGTCGACACGGGCGGGCTGGTCGAGAACGCGGATGTGATCGAAAGCTTGATGATCGCGCAGACCGAACGCGCAATCAGCGAGGCCGACCGCCTCATCGTGCTGGTGGACGGCCGCGCCGGCGTGACGCCGCAGGATCAATTCGTCGCCCAGCTCGCGCGGCGCAGCGGCAAGCCCGTATTTCTGGCGGTCAACAAGACCGAGGGCTTCGATGAGGACATGGCGGTGGCCGACTTTCATCAGTTGGGCATGGGTGAGCCGCTGCCGATCTCGGCCGCGCATGATCAGGGCGTGATTTCACTGCTGGAGACCGTCCTTGCAGGATTGATCCCCGACCCGCAGGACGGTCCTGAAAATCAGGGCATCAAGGTGGCCGTGATCGGCCGGCCGAATGTCGGCAAGAGCACCTTGATCAATCGGCTGCTGGGCGAGAATCGCATGGTGGCATTCGATCAACCCGGCACGACGCGCGACGCGGTGCTCGTGCCCTTCGAGCGCGACGGCGAGCGGTACACCTTGATCGACACGGCCGGCGTGCGGCGCCGCTCGCGGGTCGAGGAGGCGGTCGAAAAATTCAGCGTCATCAAAACGCTGCAGGCGATCGAGTCCGCCCACGTGGTCGTCGTGGTCATGGACGCGCAAGATAACGTCGCCGAGCAGGATGCAAGCCTCCTGGGCACCGTGATCGAACAGGGCCGGGCTTTGATTCTCGCGGTAAACAAGTGGGACAACATTCCCACCGAGCAGCGCGACTTGATTCGCCAGCAAATCGAGCAGCGGCTGCAATTCGCCGATTTTGCTCCCCTGCATTTCATCTCGGCCCGCCACGGCAGTGGAGTGGGCGAGCTATTCGCCACGGTGCGCAAGGTGTACGCCGCCGCCATGCGGGATATGAGCACGCCGGAGTTGACGAGGGTGCTGGAGGCGGCGATCGAGAGCCACCAGCCGCCCTTGGTGAGCGGGCGCCGTATCAAGCTGCGCTACGCGCATCAGGGAGGCCGAAATCCGCCCGTGATCGTGATCCATGGCAACCAAACCGATCACGTGCCGGACGCCTATCGCCGCTTTCTCGTCAACGTATACCGCAAAGCCTTCGATTTGATGGGCACCCCGGTAAGAGTTGCCTTCCGCGGCGATGAGAACCCCTTCGCGGGTAAACGCAACCCCCTGACGCCGCGGCAGGTTCGCAAACGCAAGCGGCTGATCCAGCGCAATAAGCGGTAATATCGGACGGCGGTGCCACGGAGGGATGGTTCCTTGCTGCAGTTCGCCAAAACCAAGACGTTTCGAATTTCGGCCGCGCTCGCGCTGCTGATCGGGTTGTACGCGATCGCCGGCTTTTGGCTCGCGCCGAAGCTCGTGCGCAATGCCCTGATGAAGGAGATTCCCGCCACGCTGGGGGGCGTCACCCCAACCATCGGCGAAATTCACATCAACCCGTTCTTGCTTCAAGTTGAGGTCAAGGATTTTTCTCTGACCGGTACTCAGGGCGGTCGGCTGGTGGGATTCGGCCGCCTGTTCATCGACTTCCAAGTGTCGTCAATCTGGCATCGTGCGTACACCTTCAACCAGATCGAGCTGGCCGCTCCCTTTGCCAACGCCGTCATCTTCAAGGACGGCGCACTGAACCTGGCGCAGCTGAGCCCCAAGGCGCCCGAAAAGCCGCAACCCAAGAGCAAGGAGCCGGTACCGGCGCTGCGCATCGATTTATTCAAAGTGACCGCGGGTCTTCTATCGTTTGACGATCGGCGGCGGCCGTCCGATTTCACGACGCGCTTGGAGCCGATCAATTTTGAACTGCAGAACTTCACCACGGGGGTTGATGGGGGTCGATTCACATTCTCAGGCATGTCGAAACTCGACGAGCGGATCGAGTGGCACGGGCACGTGGCGGTCAATCCAATCGAGTCCGACGGCGAGTTCCAGATTGCGGGACTGCAGGCGCACACGATTTGGTCCTATCTGGCAGATCAGCTGAGCTTCCAAGTCAACTCCGGCAAGATTGATGTGAGCGCGACGTATAAGTTTTCGCTGCAGGATCAGCCTGACCTCAAGGTCGACGTGTCCAAGGTGGCGCTGACGGATCTCTCGGTGCGGCCCAAGGATGCAGACGCCGATTGGATCACGGTGCCACAGTTGCTGCTGAGCGGCACCACCTTGGACTTGAAGCAGCGACAGGCGCGCAGTGATTCCCTGACGCTGACGGGCGTCAAGTTGGTGACCTGGCTGGAAGCGGACGGATCGTTGAATTTGCTCAAACTCGCCGCAGCGCCGGTGCCCGCCGATACGCCAGCGACTGCGGCCCCCGGTACATCGCCTGCGGCCGCTCCGGCACCCGCCGTTCCGGATCCCAAGTCCGGTCCTGCCTGGGGCTACGAGTTGCGTGAATTTGCACTGCGCGATGCCAGCCTCTCGGCCGAGGATCGCCGCACCAAGCCCGCCGCGAAAGTGCTGCTGGCGCCGCTCACCATCGAAGTAATGGGTGTGAGTTTGGACCTTGCCAAGCCGTTGAACGTGACGCTCGATACGAAAATCAACGACACGGGCACCCTGAACGTCGCGGGGGACGTCACGCCGCAGCCGGTGGCGGCGAATTTGAATTTGAAACTCGGCGGCATTGAACTCGCCGCGGTGCAGCCCTACCTCGCGCAGTACACCTCGATGACGCTGCTCGCGGGTGCCTTGAGCGGCGATGCCAAAGTGCGCTACGGCGCGCAAAAGCCCGCCTTGCAATTCAAAGGCGATTTGAGCGTCGCCGGCTTGCACACCGTCGACAACGCGTTGCATGAGGATTTCATCAACTGGGATCGTCTGGACATCAAGGGCTTGAGTTTCCAGCACGATCCCGATCGGCTCGACATTGATCTGGTCGCGGCGCGCAAGCTGTACGCGCGCGTCATCGTCGAACCCGATGCAACCATCAACGTGAAGCGGGTGTTGGCGGGTCCGGGTGCGACGGTGGTGGCCCCCAGTGGGAATACCGGTCCGCCGGTTGCCGCCACGGCGGCGCCTGCGCCGGCCCCACCTCTGCCCCGCAAGGGCCGCAAGGGCGCGCCGGTGGCTGCTACGGCTGGTGCAGTGCCGGCTTCCCCGACGCCACCCTCGATGCCGATGTCCATCAAGAAAATTGCGGTGAAGGCCAGCCAGGCCAACTTCGCCGACCTGTCGGTGAAGCCCAACTTCGCGACCGGGATCCAGAATCTCGAGGGCACGGTGTCGGGGCTCTCTTCGAAGGAGAATTCGCGCGCGAAAGTCGATTTGCATGGTTCCGTGGGCGAGTTCTCGCCCGTGGCCATCACCGGGGAAGTCAATGCCTTTAGCGCGAGGCTGTACACCGACATATCAATGAGCTTCAAAAATATCGAGCTCAGCACGTTCAATCCCTATTCCGGCAAATTCGCCGGCTACAACATCAGCAAGGGCAAGTTGAGCACCGAACTGCACTACAAGGTCGACGGACGCAACCTCGATGCGCAGCATCACATCACCGTCGATCAGCTCGAGTTCGGCGAGAAAACCGAAAGCAAGGATGCGGTGTCGCTGCCGGTCAAACTGGCCGTGGCCTTGCTCAAGGATCGCGACGGCGTGATCGATCTTGATCTGCCTGTCACCGGCTCCCTCGATGACCCCAAATTCAGGCTCGGCCCCATCATTTGGAAAGTGTTCGTCAATATTTTGGAGAAGGCGGTCACGGCGCCGTTCGCGCTCTTGGGCTCGTTGTTCGGCGGAGGCCCGGATTTGCAGTTCGTCGATTTTCAGCCGGGTGCGGCCGATTTGGATCCGGCCGCTACAGCCAAGGCGCAAAGCATGGTCAAGGCGCTGAACGCGCGGCCGCAGCTGAAGATCGAGATCCCGATTGCGACGGTCGGCGATCTCGATCGGCCGCATCTAGTCGAGGTGAAGTTTCAGGCGCAGATCCAAGAGGAGGTGGCCGCTGCGGCGGGTCGCAAGAAATCCTCCGCCCCGGCACCCGGGTATGACCAATTGGATTCCGGCGCTCAGTTGGATCTGCTGACGAAGGTGTACAAAAAGAATTTCGGCGCGGATCCCAAGTTTCCGGAGTCGGTCGACGCGCTCAAGACGAAGCCGGAAAAGACCGCCGCAAAGAACGACTATCTCAGCCACGAGTTGCACGAGCACCTTGCCGTGGGCGAGTCCGACCTCGCGGCATTGGGACAGCAGCGCGCCACGAACCTGCAGACCGCATTGTTGACGGGTTCGCAGATCGATCCGGCACGGGTGTTCCTGGCGGCCAATGGCAAGGCGAAGGACCAGGGCGGCCAGGTTCGATTGGAACTATCCTTGAAGTAATTTTCGATATTGATGCACCGGGATGAGGCGTGCCGCGGTGAACTCCGCCCCTCATCGGTGCAAAATCGCAGCGCGTCAAATCAGCAAACATTCTTAAGCTGCTGATCACGCTCAATACTTCCACGCTGGCACAAGCGGTGCTTTCCGCCACGCAGCGTGAAGCTCATTGCCGCCATCGTTAAACCGTTCAAGCTCGACGAGGTTCGAGCCGCCCTCAGCGACGTCGGCGTACGGGGCGTCACCGTCACGGAAGTTCGAGGCTTCGGCAGGCAACGCGGCCATACCGAGATTTATCGGGGCGCCGAGTATGTGGTCGAGTTCGTCCCGAAAACCAAAATCGAAGTCGCCGTCGACGATGCGCTCGTCGAGCAAGTCATCGAGGCGATCGTCAATTCGGCGAAAACCGGCAAGGTGGGGGACGGCAAGGTCTTCGTCTTCGATCTCGAACAAGTCGTGCGCATCAGAACGGGTGAGCGCGACAGCAGCGCCATTTAAATCACAGGGGATACGATGAAAAAACTGCCGGTCCTGGCTACTCTTGCGATGCTGACGTGGGCGGTGCCTGCGGCGTGGGGTGATACCGCACCGACCGCGCCGACTGTGCTCGGCGCGGATAAGATCAGCGCCGGGGATACCGCCTGGATGCTGACCTCGACGGCCCTGGTGTTGATGATGTCGATCCCCGGTCTGGCGCTTTTCTATGGCGGCATGGTGCGCAAGAAAAACGTCCTTGCGACGCTCATGCAGACCTTCGCGATTGTCTGCGTGGTGACCATTCTGTGGTGGCTGATTGGTTACTCATGGGCGTTCACGCCGGGGAACAAATTCCTGGGCGGCATGAGCCGCGCGCTTTTCAACGGCATGACCTTCATGCATGACCCGATCAACAAGTTGTCCGTTTCGCATCTGGCCCTGACCATTCCCGAGACGGTGTATGCAATGTTCCAGCTCACCTTCGCGGTGATCACGCCCGCGCTGATCGCCGGCGCCTTCGCGGACCGCATGAAGTTCTCCGCGATGCTGGTGTTCATGGCGGCGTGGTCCCTGCTGGTGTACGTGCCCATCGCCCACATGGTGTGGGAACCGACCGGCTGGCTCAATGCGGCCGGCGTTTTGGACTACGCCGGCGGCACCGTCGTGCACATCAATGCGGGCATGGCGGGTCTTGCCAGCTGCATCGTGCTCGGCAAACGATTGGGATACGGGCGGGAAAGAATGCAGCCCCACAATTTGACGCTGACGCTCATCGGCGCATCCCTCCTGTGGGTGGGCTGGTTTGGCTTCAATGCCGGTTCCGCGGGGGCCGCCGACGGGCGCGCCGGCATGGCGATGCTGGTGACGCAAATGGCGACGGCCGCCGCCGCGTTGAGCTGGATGTTTGCGGAGTGGATTGCCAAGGGCAAGCCGAGCGTCCTCGGCATCGCCTCGGGTGCGGTGGCAGGATTGGTGGCCATCACCCCGGCATCGGGCTTCGTCGGTCCCACACCGGCGGTCGTGATCGGGTTGTCGGCGGGGGTGATTTGCTTTGTCGCCGCGACGTCGCTCAAGCACGTGCTGGGCTATGACGATTCACTGGATGCATTCGGCGTTCATGGTATCGGCGGTATCGTCGGCGCGCTACTGACCGGTATTTTCGTCAGCAAAGAGATCAGCGGAGTCGAGAATTCGATGCTGGTGCAGTTCTTGATTCAGCTCAAAGGGGTCGCGGTTACCGTCCTCTATGGATTTGCCGCCAGCTTCATCATCCTGAAAGTCATCGATATGGTCATCGGGCTGCGCGTCACGGAGGAGCAAGAACGCGAAGGACTCGATATTTCGCTGCATGGAGAGAGCATCGAATAGCCCTGGGGATGGGCGTAAACTAGGCTTCAAACCAAGGAGCGCCAAATTGCCCATCCTCGACATCGCAATCATCGCGCTGGTCGTCATCGCGCTGTCGGGCCTGCGGGTGGCGCAGGAATACGAGCGCGGCGTGGTATTCAGATTGGGGCGCTACACGGGACTGCGCGGCCCCGGCCTGTACTGGATCATTCCCTTAGGGATAGAGCGGTCGGTGCGGGTGGACATCCGCACGCGCACGGTCTCCGCGGAACAACAAGAGACGATCACGCGCGACAGCGTGACCATCAAGGTCAATGCAGTGCTCTGGTATCGAATCACCGACGCGGCAAAGGCCGTGATTGCCGTGGCCGACGCACCGGCCGCCGTATACCAACTGGCATTGACGGGGCTGCGCAACATCATCGGCCAGCACGATTTGGATGAAATCCTGCAGGAACGCAACAAGATCAATGTGCTGTTGGGCGATAGTATTTCCGGTTCGACGGCGGACTGGGGGCTGGAGGTTCAGCGCTTCGAAATGAAGGATGTGGAACTGCCCAAAGCCATGCAGCAGGTGATGGCGATGCAGGCCGAAGCCATCCGCGAAAAGCGCGCACGCATCATCAAAGCCGAGGCAGAACTCGAGGCGTCGGTGAAACTATCGGCCGCCGCGGCACAGATGACGGCCAACCCCGCGGCGCTGGAGCTGCGGCGCATGCAGATGATTTCCGAAGTGGGCGCCGAGAACAACAGTACGACGGTGCTGATGATTCCGTCGGACTTTGTCTCTCTGGCGCATAGCTTGAATGACTATCTGGCGCGGCAAAAGACCGCAAAACCCGGGGAGGGAGCATGACCAAGGCAAAGACGATTTGGCTATTGCTGGCGGGCGGCGCCATGTCGACCGCATCATTCTCCTCGCACGCGGACGATCCGAAACCACCTCCCGCAGCCGAGGTGCAAATCCCGTTTGCCAACCACAACATTTGGAATTGGCAGGTGGTGGATGACAAAACGGTGCTGATTCAGGACAACAGCCGCAGGTGGTACAAAGCCACGCTGTTCGGCAATTGCATCAACCTGTCCTTTGCGGGGGAAAGGTTGGGATTCGATTCAAGTCCTGGTGGCACTTTCGATAAGTTCAGCGCTATTCTGGTTCGCGGCCAACGCTGCCCCTTGAGTTCGCTGGTGCAAACCACCGCGCCGCCCAAGAAATCGAAGGCGAAGAAGCCGGAAGCCCCGGCGGCACCTCAGTAACCTCACGGTACCGCGCTAGGGGAATGCCCCGCACCGGCCCCCGGGGGCGTCCGCTTTTTGCGACAGCCGTTGTTGCGAAATGTTTGCAGCGAAACGTTTCGTGATCGAAGTCTCATTTTTGTACCGATTATGCCAGGTACTCTTTCCGTGCCATTTCGATCCTTCAAGCCCACGGAGATAACCGCATGAGCAATCCCTACAACAGCGCCACCGAGCGCGCTTCGATCCTGGGTCCCACTCTGTTTTTCAAAGGCGACCTGACCGCCGAAGAAGACCTTCTGATCCAGGGCCGCGTTGAGGGTTCGATCACCCATACACAGCGCCTGACGGTCGGCCCGCAGGGCACCGTCAAGGCCAATATCAAGGCGCAACTCATCATCGTCGAGGGTACGGTGGAGGGCGACCTGCAGGCGGAGAAGTCCGTGTTCGTGAAGGAGACCGCGAAGGTCTGCGGCAACATCTATTCGCCCACCGTGAGCATTACCGAAGGCGCCAATTTCAGCGGCAGCATCGATATGGACGGTAAAAAGGCCGCCGCGCAGCAGTCGGGCAAATTCGATCCGGTGCGCCCGCACAAAGCCGCCGGTGGCGCCGCCTAACAATGTCGTGGTTCAAAAAACCTCTCGATGGAGATGATCACATGATGAATGCCAACTCAAGCAGCCGGACGGGTGCACCCGAACCCTCCTTGACGCGTCCCGAGCCGCGAGTGCCGGGCGAACCACGATCACCCGCACCGCGCAGCGCCGAGCCGCCCCGATCGCCCGAGGTCAAGGTTGCGGAAGCAGCTTCGCGGGCATCCGTCTTGGGAGCCACGCTGCGATTCAAAGGTGAACTGTCGGCGCAAGAGGATTTAATCGTACAGGGCAGCGTTGAAGGCTCAATCACGCATACTCAAAGTCTCACCATTGGGACCGACGGCACCATGAAGGGCGACATCCGCGCCCGCGTCATCGTCATCGACGGCAAGGTCGAGGGCGATCTTTACGCCACCGAGTCAGTGAATATTCGAGCCACCGCCAAGGTCAAAGGCAACGTATTTGCGCCGCGAGTCGGAATCAGCGAAGGCGCTTTCTTCCAAGGGCAAATCGAAATGCAGCCCTCGGGCGCGGCGGTGCAGGAGCACAGCGCGCGATTGCGTCAGGCGGCCATTACGCCGCCCATCGAGGCGAGTGCCGTCGATCGGATGTTGGGCGGCACTTGAAGCGTCGCCTTAGTTAGCCACGAACAATTCGGGATCGACCCAGGCACGATTGAGGCTCAGGCCCCAGTGCAAGTGCGGACCGGTCACGCGGCCGCTCATGCCTACGGCGCCCAGTATGGTTCCCGCGGCAACATGCTGGCCGGGCTTCACGTCGATCGCGCTCAAGTGGCAGTACATGCTGATCATGCCGCGGCCGTGGTCCACAAACACCGTGTTGCCATTGAAAAAATAATTGCCGGTATCGATGACGGTGCCGTCGATCGGGACCACGACCTTCGTGCCGGCGGGCGCGGCGATATCCATACCGCCGTGCGGATTGCGGGATTGGCCGTTGAAAATGCGGCGCATACCGAATGAACTGCTGCGCACGCCGGGGACCGGCTGTTGCATGCGCAAGACCGGAGGTTGCTCATCCGTCCAGCGGCTCATGGCGTGATCGATGACCAATTTCTCACCGTTCACACGTTCAAGATCGGCGCGCGACAGATCGACCTTCGCGGGCGCCACTTTGAGCGACTGGCTGGCGTAATGTTTGTCGCCCACCGTGAAATCGATCTCCTGCCTGGCATCGTTGCCGCGCACGATGACTTGATGGTGACCCAGCGCAGCGGACAGCGGTATGCCGACGATGGCAACCCAATGGCCGTCATCCTGAACCACCAGTGCGCGGTGACCATCAACATCCACATACGGCATCGTATTGCCATGCATGTCGAGGCGGATGATCTTGACGCCGCCCGGCACTGCGCTCTCGCGGGGCAGCGTGTAGCAAAACGCAAGTGTCGGCATCATGCAGAAAATGAGCGCGGCGCAGCGGTTCAAGGTTTCTCCACTTTGGCGCGGACGGTTCCGAGCGCCAGTCGCGCCTCGATGAGGGTACCGGGCGGCGCATCGGCGGCATTTCGCAAGATGCCGCCGTCAACGCGGCTGACAATGGCGTAACCCCGCTCCAGGGTGGCGAGCGGGCTCACCGCATTCAAGGTGCGAACCAGCGGCGCGAGCCGCTCGCGGGCGAGATGCAAGCGCGCGAGTGCGGCGGCGCGGAGCCTCGCATACAGTGCGGCCTGGCGGGCCGCGGTACTGCGCACGCGGGCAGCGGGACTCAACTGCCATAGCCGGCTGCGACGTTCGCCCAGCACGGTGCGCCGATCGGCCAGAATCTGGCGCAACGCCCGCGACAGGCGCTGCTCCAGATCGTCCAGGCGCTGCCCCTGCTGCGCCAGCCTGGCGGAGGGACTGACCAGGGCGGCGCGCCCCACGAGCCAGCGCAATCGCTCACGCTGTGACTCGACTCTGCGGCGCAGGCCGCGTTGTAGGCGTTGCGCGAGGCGTCCTAGAGAAGCACGCCATTCCTCGCCGTCGGGCACGGCCAGTTCCGCGGCCGCGGAGGGCGTCGGCGCACGCACGTCGGCGGCGAAATCCGCGATCGTAAAGTCGATTTCATGGCCAATGCCGCTGATCACGGGAATGGGCGAGGCCGCGATGGCGCGGGCCAAAGCCTCATCGTTGAACGCCCATAGGTCCTCGAGCGAACCGCCGCCCCGCGCAAGAATGAGCACGTCGCACTCCGCGCGGCGGCCGGCGGTGCGAACGGCAGCCGCAATCTCGGCGGCGGCCGCGGCGCCTTGCACCGCCACCGGATAAATCAGCACCGGTATTGCGGCAAAGCGCCGCGCGAGCACATGCAGGATGTCGCGAATGGCCGCCCCGGTGGGCGAGGTGATCACGCCGATCCGCCTCGGAATCATGGGCAGCGCTCGCTTGCGTTCCGCCGCAAACAGGCCCTCGGCCGCGAGCTTCGCGGACAATTCCTCGAATTGGCGCTTGAGCGCCCCCAGTCCCGCATCTTCCATGTGGTCGATGACCAGCTGATATTCGCCGCGCGGCTCATAGAGCCCGATGCGCGCGCGCACCAGCACTTTTTGACCGTCCTTGGCGGCAAAGGCACACAGCATGTTTCGCTGCCGGAACATGCAGCAGCGAACCTGCGCGGTTGCGTCTTTCAGCGAGAAATACCAGTGCCCGGAGCTGGGCCGGGCAAGATTGGAGATCTCGGCCTCGAGCCAAAGGCTGCCAAACCCGCGCTCGAGCAGCACTCGCACCTCGCGATTGAGGCGCGAAACACTGTAAATGTCGCGGTTTACGGCTGAATCCATGGGCGCATGATACTGTGGTTTACCGCGCCGCACCCGCAAGGTACAATGCGCCGCCTCTTAGACGAACTGGAACGCAAAATCGTATGCGGATTCTTGAAGAGGCACTCACCTTCGATGACGTGTTGCTGGTGCCGGCATATTCCGAAGTCCTGCCGCG
>DATHKV010000111.1:0-5154 GCA_035488895.1 Steroidobacteraceae bacterium | reverse complement strand
CCGGCTTTCCCGATGCCGTGCTGTGCCTGGCCGCGGCGGAACTCGCTGCCGGCGATGGACAGTCAGCGGAACAGCGCCTGCGGCAGGTGATCAATGATTCGCGCGCCGGCGCCGCCGACCGGGCGCGCGCCACGGGGTTATTGGCGGATGTGCTCGACATGGGCGGCCGCTACGACGAGGCATTCGAGGCGTACGGCACCTGCAACCAGTCGCTGCGGCAAATTCATCGCCGCTTCGCGAGCGCCAATGTCGTGGGATACGCGCGCGCCTTGACGGCGGCCCTCGAGAAGCTCGATGCCGCTCAATGGTCCGCCGCCCAAGCACCTTCAAGCGGTGCTGCAGGGCATGCGTTCCTACTGGGTTTTCCCCGCACGGGCACCACGCTGGTGGAGGTTGTGCTGGATGGCAATCCGCGCGTCGTGAGCTTGGAGGAGCACGAATTGCTCGCCGACGGCGTGCTCGCCTTCATGTGCGAGCCGTTGGACTTTACCGCCCTGGCGCGCGCCGATGCGGCGACGCTCGATCAGTTGCGCGAGGCGTACTGGCGCCGGGTGCGAAGCGCCGGCGTGGAGGTCGCGGGCAAAGTCTTCGTGGACAAGCATCCGTTGAACACCTTGAAATTGCCGCTGATCGCCAAACTATTTCCGCAGGCGAAAATCCTCTTCGCGGTGCGCGACCCGCGCGATGTGATCTTGAGCTGCTTTCGCCGCCGTTTCCAGATGAACCCCTCGATGTATGAATTCCTCACCCTGCCCGGCGCTGCCGCTTTATATGCGACTGTCATGCAATTTGCAGACACCGCGCAGCGCGTGCTCAAGCTCGACTGGCATGAGGTGCGCTACGAGCGTCTGATCGCGGATTTCGAGCAGGAAATGCGCGGCATTTGCGCAACCCTGGGGCTCGATTGGAACTCCAGCATGGGTGAATTCGCACAGCGCGTTCAGGATCGCGAGCACGCCACCCCCTCGACCGCGCAACTGTCCCAAGGTTTGGTCACTTCAGCCACCGCCCAGTGGCGGCATTACGAGGCGCATCTGTCATCGGTGCTGCCCGTGCTCAAGCCTTGGATCGAACGCTTAGCTTACTGAAGAACTCATTTAATGCGGCGCACTTGATAGGTGTGATTCGAGGGCGCCCTCATCAGAAACGATCCCAGCGCTGCGCGCTTGATTGTCACGGCATCGCCGGAGGCGAGCCGCCCATCGTTCTCGATGACGGTCCATGTTTGGTCGTTGTCGAGCACCACGGTGGTTTGCCCCATTTGATTCGCACTGACGACAGCAATATGCGCCGCGATCGACTTCGGTCCCAAGTCCGTGGTGTGCTGCCGCGTCGGGTCGAGGCCGAAATTCCGCGGATCCGCGGGGTTCGGGACCGCCGCTACCGGCGTTTGAGCCGGTGCGGAGGATGCGGGCGGTGTCACCGCAGCTTGGGGAATCTTTTCCACCGGCCGATGCGCCAGTGTGTCGTAGCAGGCAAGACGCGCATCGGGTGCCGCGATGGCGGCGCAACGCGCCATGTCATCGTTGCTCGGTGCGGCGGCGGCCGAGACCGACAGGCTCAAGAGCAGGCAGCTAACGGATTTGTTCACGCGCTGACCGGCCGCTGCGAATAATACTTGCCGTAGACTTCGGTGGCCGTTTGGATCATGTCGCGCTCCGCCTCCGTCAGTAACGGATTCCAAATGTCGAAGATCAACACCGCCCGCGGCGTGTCCGACAGATTCCAGGCCTCGTGCTCAATGGTGTCGTCGAATACCCAGGCTTGGTCGGGGATCCACTCGCGCGTCGTGGAACCGACGCGAAATCCGCAGCCGGGCGGCACGATCAGCGGCAGGTGCACGGTGCAGCGCGTGTTGGTGATGCCCGTGTGCGCCGGGATGCGGGTGTTGGGATCCAATACGGAGAAAAACGCCGTGGGCGCCCGGCCTTCCACGCGGCAACGAGGCACGACCTCTTCCAGCGTTCGCGCGGTGACCGGACAGCGCGCAATGTGACCCGCATTGGCTATGCTTTGATTCCAGAGAAAATACGCGCTCCACCTGCGGGAGCGATTCAATTCCTTGAACTGATCGATGGGCAGCCCTTCCGGAAAATCGATGTAGGGCTGCAACCCCTCGCGATCGGCCACCAGCACGCGCATGAGTTCCGTGCGGATCGCGGGGCTTGCCGCCTCGAGCGCACCGAGCCACGGAAACAAGGCGCGGTCGAAGAATTCGATGGCCGGCAACTCGGGGAAGTGCATCCAGGTGGGTTGCGAGTGAAACACGCGCCGCCGGCCCATCAAAGCATCCAAGCAGGCATCGACGCGCCGCTGCGCCTGGCCGCTGTGCCGTTCACGGATCGCTGCCAAGGGTTTTTCCAGCTCCAGGCTCAACGCGGCGTGGTTTGCATTCACACGGGCTCTCGCCACATCGAAAGCCGCCTTCAAATGCGGCGGAATGGCGACGCCCGGCGGCAGTGAATCGAGCGCGGCCTGGTAGGCCTGCGCGGCATTGCGCGGATCGCCGGACTGCTCGAGAAAATCGGCCTTCTGCAGCAGCGCGGATAAGTGCCGCGGCTCCAGGGCGAGAGCCTTCTCAATGGCATCGTATTCCTCGACGCGCCGGCCGAGCACTTTGAGGCTGCTGGCAAGATTCGCCCAGATCGAGGGCTGCGTCGGATTGGCGTTGGCCGCCCGGCTGAACAGCAGCTGCGCCTGATCGGCTGCGCCGCGCGCCAGCATGCGCACGCCGAGTTCGTTGAGCACGGCCGGATGATTCGGTGCGCGCTGCGCCATATTGGCCAGCAATTGATCGGACTCAGGGATGCGGCCCGCCGCTTCTTCTGCCTTCGAAGCCTGCAATACACGGATGATCGTTGCTTCGTCGAGCGGCGTGGGGGCAGCGGAATTCACGGCGTCATTGTATAACAGCCGCCTGCGGCAGGTTAATCCACGGAGCATTTAACATTGAGCGCCTCCACCGACCTTGAGCTCATGCGCGCATCGATGCTGCTCGAAACGGACCCGGCCGCCGCCGCGCGCATCGCCGGCGCAGTTCTTGAACACAACCCCGAACATGACGCGGCGACGCTGCTGCTGACCGCCGCTTGTCGGCGCCTGGGTAACTCGAGCAGCGCCGTTGCCGTCATGGAAGCCTTGGGCCGTGCCCAACCGGCATCGGCGCTGGTCCAACTGGAACTCGGCCGCACCTATGCGGCGTGCGGCCGCGGCAGCGAAGCGCAGGCGGCATTGGAACGCGCGCTTGAACTCGATGCAGCTCTCGCCGATGCCTGGCGCGAACTGTCGGAGCAGCGCCTGCTCGCCGGCGAAACCGCGGCAGCAGATGCAGCGTATTCCCAGTACCGGCGCCTCACGACCGATCCTCCGGAGCTCGCGGAGGCTTATGGCGCGTTCGACCAGAATCGTCTGGAAACGGCAGAAGCCTCCGTGCAGCAGCGAGTGCGCGAAGGCACCCATCGCGTCGCGTCATTCACCTTGCTCGCTGCCATTGCACAGCGGCGCGGCGATGATCTGGCGGAGAGTGCGGCATTGGATGAGGTCCTGCGATTGGCGCCCTGCGACGGCGCGGCGCGCGAACAGCTGGTGAGGCTGATGATTCGTCAGGGCCGCGCGCAAGAAGCGTTGCCGTTGATCGATCGCCTCTTGGCGGCCGAACCCGGCCGCCGTGCCGTTTTGATTCTCGAATCGGAGGCTCTGCAGCTGCTCGAGCGCCCCGAGGGATTGAGCAAAATCACGGCCTTGATCGCCGCGCATCCAAACGATGCTGATCTCTGGGTGATCGCGGGCAATCAACTGCGATTTGGCGGTTTCACCTCCGAGGCGATCAGGTTCTATCGACAGGCCATTGATCTTGAGCCGGGTAACGGCCTGGCTTATTGGGCGTTGGCGAATCTCGAGGCACTGGGCAATGCTCCTGAGCTGCCGGCAACGATGCAACGGCAGCTGAGCGCCGCGTCGCCGAGCGGCTACCACGCCACCTGCCTGGAATTTGCGCTGGGCAAGGTCTTGGAGGATCGCGGCGAGTTTGCAGCCGCCTTTGAGCACTATGCGCGCGGCAACGCCCAAGCCCGCAGCTCATTCAGCTATGACGCGAAGGCGACCACGGCCTTCGTCGAGCGTTTCAAGGCAACGTTTACGCCGAAGTTTTTCGCCGAGCGCGCCGACTGGGGCCGCCAGGATCCCGATCCGATATTCATCGTCGGTCTGCCGCGTTCCGGCTCAACGCTGCTCGAACAGATCTTGGCAAGTCACTCGCAGGTCGAAGGTACCCGCGAGCTGCCTTATGTGCCGATCCTGGCGCGGGAATTGGCCGGGGCGCCGGAAACTGCGGCGCGCTATCCGGAAATTCTGGCCTCGCTGCGCAAATCGGACATTGAAGCCCTGGCGGCGCGCTACCTGGCGAGTGCGCGCACGCACCGTCGATTCGGCAGGCCGCGCTTCATCGACAAGATGCACGGCAACTTCATGAGTTTGGGGTTGATTCAGCTGATGTTTCCCCGCGCCATCATCATCGACTCGCGCCGCCACCCCGTAGGCTGCGGCTTCGCCTGCTACAAACAGTTGTTCAGCGCCGGCCTGAATTTCGCCTACGATCTGACCGAGGTGGGCCAGTACTACCGGGACTATGCCGAGCTCATGGATCACATCGACGCCGTGTTGCCGGGCCGTGTGCACCGCGTCCACTACGAGCATGTGGTGTCCGACCCGGAGGGCCAGGTGCACCGCCTGCTCGAGCATTGCCGCTTGCCATTCGAGGCGGCATGCCTCAATTTTCACGAGAACCGCCGCACCGCACAGACCTTGAGCTCCGAGCAGGTGCGCCGCCCCATTTACCCGGAAGGCGTGGATCATTGGCGCCGCTTCGATGCCTGGCTGCAACCGCTAAAAGACGCCGTCGGCGGCTTGGCCGACCGCTATCCATTGCCGCCAGCCTGAGACGCCGCTGCGCAACGCCGAATAAAAAACGGCGGGCAAAGAGCCCGCCGTAATCCGTACAAGAAACTTAAACGCTTTCGATTAGAACTTCATGCTGACATGCGCATACAGGAAACGGCCCAACGTGTCATACGTGCCAACCCAGGTGTTGTCATTGCATGAGGTATTGGGGCATTCCGAGTAGCTGCCGCTGGGGATGATGGGCGGCGCCTTGCC
>DATHKV010000110.1:0-4774 GCA_035488895.1 Steroidobacteraceae bacterium | reverse complement strand
GTCGCGCCCTCGTCCTGCCAGACGGTCAGCGGCGTCGTGGTCGTGGCGCGGTAGTGAAAGAGCTTCGCGCCGGACTGCGGCACGCCGCTGTCATTGGTGATCTGGCGGCCGGACAGGAAAGACAGGATCGTTGGCATTATTCGTTGCTTTCTTTGATCGTCGCGAAATACCTTTGAGCGCCGCCGGCCATAGTCGGGTTGGCACCTTGGTCTCGCATCTGGCGGATGAAGGTCGCCAATGGAGCCGGTGTCTTTCCAAGCGCCTGGGCATGAGCGACATAATCGCCATATATCTTGTCGATGCGGGTCGCGGTTTCACCGCCGATATTAAGGCGGGACTTGGCGTAACCGGTGACATCGGCGACCGCGCCGCGTGTCGGGTCCAATCCCGGACGCAAGGGGGCAAAGTCGTCGCGAAGATCATTCGCCGCCGGCATTCTCGACGGGCGCACGCCGAAGGCGTCTTCCATCTCCGGGCCGTAGCCGCTGTAAAGCGTGCGTTCCGCCCCTCGCGCCGCATTCCCAGCCATGCGGCCAGCAGGAAACCCCATAACTGCACCGACGCCGGAAAGCGCTGCCATGCCGCCATGCAAGGCCGCTCGCCCATAGCGCCCCTCACGGAACGCGCCAACCGCCTCCTTGCCCTCGCTGACGGCATCTTCAGCCGCAATGACATTGCCGGGGCCGGGGATGATCGAGAGCAGGTCCCGCGCATTCTGCTGGCGGTTCGCTGCGGCCTGCTCCGGCCCGACGCGCGGCGACGGCACGCGCAACTGATCGATTGGCGACATATTACGAAACGAGTCTTCTTCCGAGATCACCTTGCCCCGATCATCGCCGGGGCTTGCTGAAAATTTCCCCTTACCGGGACAGGCGGCTGCTCCCCAACCGAGCTGTTATGTTCTTGGATCGTGCCCAGAAAGGCCTGGAGCGCCGCATCGAACCTCTGATCGCCGTAAGCCGCCCGCGCGGGTGACGGCCCCTCAGCCGCGCTCGCAGCCGCCTCGGCGTCCCTCGCCGCGTTGGGCGGAATGTCTTCGGGGATCTGTAGGGCGTTCGCGCTCGCCAGCGGGCCGTTCATTTCAGCCGCATGCCCGGTGAGCACGCTGCGCACGGGGGAGGGCTCGGGAACTTGGGCCATGTCGCGAGCCGAACGCACGGCGCTGGTATCCAGGAAAGAGGGCGTGTTGCGAGCGGTCGTGTTGAACGTCTGGTTCTGCGACGCCTGGATTTCCTCAGGCGTGAAGCCCTTGCCGCCGTTGGCGAAGTTGTCCGTCATGTCGGAGATGGCATAGGGGGCCAGGGCGTTCATGCCTACGCCGCCAGCGGCGCGCAGAGCGGCGGGTAGCTTGCTCGCCCCGTAGAGTGCCCCACCGGTGAGCGCTGCCGCGCCTGTGCCCGCAACGGCGCCCTGCGTGCGCGCTTCGCCTGGGGATGCGCCTGCCGCTTCTGCGTCCCCCGATGCCGCGTCATAGGCCAGTGCGGCGGCAGTGAGCGGCAGCGCAATCGATGATGCGCCCGGCTTCGATGCCAGCCGCTTCACCGTCGAGGCGATGGCCTTCGCGGTGGTGCCAGCCGGCAGCTCGGCCAGCACCGCTGCGCGGTTGGCCTCGGTAATGTTGTTGGCGATGAAGTCGGCGGCCTTCGCTTTGCTCAGATTGCTTGTTGCACCAGCGGCTCTTGCTGCGGCCATCAGGCGTTCGCTGTTCTGGCGCTGCGCGTTGGGCGGGGGTGCTGGGGCACGCTCGGCGGCGGCCCGCGTCTCGATCCGCGCCTCGTCTGCCGCGTCGGCCGGGGTGGCAAAGCGGTTGCGCATGTCGAGCAGCTGGTGTGCGGCGATGCCAAGCCCGGCGCCCTGCTCGGCATTTACGCCCAAATCCATCCATTTCTTGGTCTCGCCCTCGAAGCGAGGGTTTACGTAATCCCGCATATATTTCGCCGAGCCAAGCAGCGCCGCTGGCGCAAGGAATTGCGCTCCGGTAGCCGCATTGCGGGCGGCGCGCATGCTGCCCATTTTCGCTTCAGCGGCAACCCCTGAAATCTTGGGATCGGCAGCCATCGCCTTGGTAGCAGCGGCATCCCTACCCCCCAAGAACGTCAATCCCTTGCCGACAGCATGCCCTCCCCACGCGCCGATGCCAGCGCCAACAGCATAGGGGCCAAACTCCGTTGCGCCGCGAATGGCATTGTTGGTTGGGTCGTTCGCCTGCTGATTTGCAATGGCAGTATCGCGGGTCGTGTTGGCCGTATTCGCCAGATCGGTACGCAGCTTCACCGCGCCTTCGGTCGTGCCGCCGCCCCACTTTCCGTCAATCGGACCGCTGTAATAGCCTCGCGTCTTCAAAAAAGTCTGAAGCTCTTTCACCTGTGCGGCGTTTGAGGTATCAATCTTATTGAGCTGCTCAAGATCCATTAGATTGATCCATTAGAGAGGGTTGATATGGAAACGATAGATACGAAATCCGGCGAAGAGCTTCTGCGCGAAATCGATGCAGAGCAGGCGAAGGCATACCGCGTCTTTTATCGCCGCCTGGCCATCACTTGCGCAGTCCCGATCTGCCTCACCGCTGCGCTCTGGCTGTGCGCGGTGCTGACGCAGTGAGTGATCCCGTATCGAATTGGGAGAGGTCCGTTACCGAGACCTCGTTTTGGGCTAAGCGACGCCTGGATTGGCCGCTTTATCTCGCATTCGCAGCGCTCTGGTGGATCGCGATACTGGCCATTGAGGCGTATCGTTGATCAGAGCAATCCTGTTTCCGTTGCGTTTGCTTGGCAGCTTCCTGATGGCGATGGCGAGGATTTACGTCTGTCTCATCATCGGCACTGTCGCCGTCGTTCTGCTCTCAGGCATCCTCGCGCCGGTCGGACATGTCCTAGCGCCGGTCGGCTCGATCATCGATTTGCCCTTCGTCTGGCTCAGATCGCTATCGTGGGAAACTCGAGACTCTCTTTTGCAACTCGGCTGGCTCTGCATGGTCGCAATCGTCGCCGCCTGGCTCATTGACGATTGGCTGCCGTCGTATCCACCAACTTCATCGTCAGCACATGCATCAGATTCTGCACCTGAGGATCAGGCTCCTTCTCCGCCAGCCTCGCGAGACCTCGTGCGTGTGAACGCAAGGTTTGAAGCTTATCGGGGCTCCCTGAAAGCTCAGTCGCGCGAGTGAGCCAGCGCACATAAGTCGGCGACGACATGAACTTGCCGAAAGCATAAGACCCAGCCGCCGGCGTCGCCAGAGCCACTGCCGGGCCAACATTCCCGACCGCTGCCTGACCCACCGCATTGAACAGCGAGAACAGCGCCGTGAGCCCCAGCGCGTTCGTGGTGCTGCGCGAGGTGTTCGCCATCGCTTCGAAATTGGCCATGCGGTCGGCCACGCGCACGAAATTATCCAGGCTGTTGCGGAGCGCCTTGCCGTCCTTGGTCTGATTGAAAAGGACGTTCTTGCCCTCCTCGCTCATATTCTTCCAATTGGTGATCGCGCTGTTAACGGAAAATCCGGCATCCTCGGTAAGGCCGCGCGCGCTGCCTACCGGGCGCCCCATCTCCCTGATGATGCCGGACGAGATATCGCCCCACTCGTCATCCTTCAAGCTACGCCGCAACGCCGTCAGCCGCGCGAAGTTGCCGCCCTTCCTGCCCCCCATGGCATCCTTGGTGATGCCCAGCGCGAGCTGCTCAGCGCTCTGTGCACCATACAGCTTCTCCAGCGTATCGAGCCGCCCGACCGACGCCTTAGTGAACTGATCGGCACGGCGAAAATCATGGATGGCGCGCTTCACGGCGGTCGCCGTCTCCGGCTTCCCGGCCTTCGTGTAATGCTCGACGTTACGATCCAAGAGCTCAATCATATCCTCGGTCATCGCCGATTGAATGCGGCGCATGTCCGACAGATTGAGCGTGTTCTTCTCGGTATCGGCCATGCCTGAGGCCAGCCGGCGAAAATTGGAGCGCACGTCGCGCATGGTCTGCAATGTGCCGCGCCATTTGCCGCCCATGATGTCTTCGGCGATCTGCCCGGCGACGCCGCCACGGATCGGAAAGGCCAGCTTGGGGTCGACGGGTTCACCGCCGCGTGTTTCGTTCATCATGCGCTGATTGCGCGATGTCAGATCGTCCAGCACCGCCTTGGTGTTGGTCATGTTGCCGAGAAAGCGCGTGGTTTCCTTCTTCGACTTACCCTTCTGCATTTCCTCGGGGATACCGCGCCAGGCGCGCTCGTAGAGCGCATCCTGCTTGGTCTTGATCGAGGTTTCGCGCGCTGGCTCACTAACGATCTCCGACAGGCGTTCATTGGAGAGCTTTGCCGCACTGTTCTCGATGGTGTCGGCCGAACGCGCATCCTTGAACCGGTTGATGCCCTGTTCGGCGACATTGCCGACGTCGCGATAGGTGCGAGCGTCGCCATACTCGCCGGCAATGCGGTCGCCGGCGTCGCGGGTTTCCTCGATCGCCTGGCTGAGCCGGTTGCGAATGGGCGTGCCGACGATCGGCGCTTCGGAGAGCTGCTTGACCGCGCCTGCGGTGCCGGCCTCGGTGAGCGCCGGGCCGAACGGCTCGACACCGGCCGCCTTGAAGGCGTCGATATCGGCCAGCCGCTCATTACGAACGGCAGCGCGAGCGACGGCGCTTTCCGGCACCGGCTTATTGGCGATCCTGGCGCCCATCGCCGCTATGCCGCGCGGCGCGGCGCCCATCGTATTGAGCATCGGGATTGCGGGCGCTATCTCGCCGACATGCTGCATGGTCGCCAAGGTCGGGATGTCGCGCCAGT
>DATHKV010000109.1:0-3466 GCA_035488895.1 Steroidobacteraceae bacterium | reverse complement strand
CGTTCATTCGGTGCGAGATACAAAGTTTGCCCGGCCTTGACCTGGAAGGCGTCGTACCAGCCGTCGAGATTGCGCACGGTGTAGGTGCGGTACTGGGCGGGGGCGTGGCCGTCGGTGATGACCTGATCGCGCAGCGCGGCGTCGCGGTTTTTCTCGCGCCAGCTCTGGGCGTAACTCAAGAAGAACAGCTGGTCGTTGTCGAAGCCGGAGAGCTTCACCGGCGGCGCGTCTTTCGTCGCGAGGCGGTAGGCGTCGTAGGCGGCGTTCAGGCCGGCGACGTCGGCGATGTTCTCGCTCAAGGTTTGCGTGCCGTTGAGGCTCAAGTCGGGAAAGGGTTTATAGGCGTCGAACTGCGCGGCGAGCCTTGCGCCCGAGGCGCGAAAATGCGCGAAATCGTTAGGCTGCCACCAGTTCTTCAGGCGGCCCTGCGCATCGAAGAGGGCGCCCTGATCGTCGAAGCTGTGGCTTATCTCATGCCCGATCGTGGCGCCGATGGCGCCGTAGTCCATGGACAGCGGCTGCTTCGGATCGAAATAGGGCGGCTGCAGCACCGCGGCGGGGAAATTGATGGCATTCATCGCGGGCAGATTCACGGCGTTGACCAATTGGGCATTCATGACCCATTCGGAGCGGTCGACGTCCTGCCCGAGCTTGGCGAGATTGCGCTTGTATTCGAACTCTTCGGCGCGCGACCAGTTGCCGAAGGCATCGCCGCGCACGACTCGCATGCCGGCGTAGGAGCGCCAGTGATCGGGATAGCCGACGCCGATCTTGAGCGCCTTGAGCTTGTTCTTGGCCACCGCCTTGGTTTGCGGGGCCATCCAGTCGAGCTTGTCGATGCGGGCGTCGAAGGCGGCCAATAAATTGCGCACCATGGCTTCGGCGCGCTTTTTCTCGGCGGGGGAGAAGTATTTCTGGACGTAGAGCTTGCCGACGGCATCGCCGAGCGCGGTGTCGCATACCGCCACGGCGCGTTTCCAGCGCGGCTTCAATTCGGGAATGCCGAACAGGACGTGTCCGTTGAAGGCGAAACTTTCCTCGACGAAAGCTTTGGACAGGTAGGGTGCGGCGTCCGCGATGGCGTGGAACTTGAGATAATCCTTCCAGGTGTCGAGCGATTCGGTGGCGGTGAGCCGGGCCAGGCCAATGAGCGCGCTCGGCTGCCAGATGACGAAGTCATTCTGCCCCCCCAAACCGGCGGCGGCGAAAAATGCGCGCCAATCCAGATCCGGCGCCTTGGCGTCGAATTGAGAGCGGGCCCAGTGATTGTTGCCGGCGGAAATCTGTTCAGAGGCGGCGCGGGTCCAGTGCACCTCGGCCATGCGCCGCTCGAGCTCAAAGATCTTGGCGGCGCGATCGGCTGGGCGGTCGATGCCTGCCAAGCCTAAGACCGAAGCGATGTGCGCCTGGTATTTCGGGCGAATCGCCGCCATGGCCTGGGAATTGCTCAGATAGTACTCGCGATCCGGCAAGCCCAATCCGCCCTGCAGCAGGAAGGGCGAGTAGCGCTTCGGATCATTCAGGTCCTGCGCCACCCACAGGCCGAACAGATGCGGCGTGTAAAGATTGGTGGAATTCAAGACATCGACGTCGGCGCGCATGGTTTCGCCCAAGGCGGCGGCCAGCTCGCTGCGGCTGAAGATTTGGTCGATGCGCTCGAGCGCGGCGGTCAAAGGCTTGGCGCCCCGGGCTTCGATCGCGGTCTCGTCCATGTAGCTCGAGTAATAGTCGCTGATCTGCTGTGCTTCGGTGCCGGCGCGCCCGGGTTGCGCGGCGGCGGCTTTGAGCAGCTCGTTGACCCGTTGCGTGGTCAGATCGGAGAGGATGGCGGAATTGCCGTAGCCGGCGCGGTCGGCGGGAATCTCGGTGGTTTTGATCCAAGCGCCGTTGGCATAGGCGAAAAAATCATCGCCGGGGGCGACGCTTGTATCCATGCCGGACAGGTCCGGGGCATGCGTATCGCCCAAGGCCACGCCGCCACATAAGGCGAGAGCACAGAGCAGGAGTCGTTTCATGAAATGTCCTACCAGTTGGGATTCGGGAGTTCGCTGAACACTTCCTGCAGCGCGAATCCCCAGCGTTCGCGGATCATCTTGAAGTACTCATTGTCCATGTCGATGCTGATGTGAGTCGAGAGCTTGAATTCGTCGCGCTTGATGATGGCCAGATCCAGGGGCGGCCCGACGGTGAGATTCGAGCGCATGGTGCCATCCATGGACACCAATGCGCATTTGGCGGCTTGCGCCAGACTGCTGCTGCGGGAGATCACGCGGTCGATGATGGGTTTGCCGTACTTGGACTCGCCGATCTGAAAGTAGGGCGTGTCGACGGAGGATTCGATGAAGTTGCCGGCGGAATAGATGTGAAACAGGCGCGGCTCCTCGCCCTTGATCTGGCCGCCCAGGATAAAAGTGCCGTTGAAATCATAGCCATGCGCGCGCAGGTCCTCGGCGTCGCGCTCGTGGATCTCGCGCAGCGCATCGCCCACCACCCGCGCGGCATTGAACATGTTGCCGGCGCGCAGCAGGCGGGTTTTCCCCTCGGGTTCGTCGCTGGCTTCCAGCAAATTGACCACCGCCTGGGTGATTCCGAGGTTTCCCGCCGACATCAGCACCAGTACGCGGTCGTGGGCGTGCTGGAACGTGGCCATTTTGCGAAAAGTATTGATCTGATCGACGCCGGCGTTGGTTCGGGAGTCCGACAACATCACGAGACCGGTGTCGACCAGTAAGCCGACGCAGTAAGTCATGGAGAAAGTCTACCTTACTGCGGCTGAAGGCATTTGAGCGGGCCTGAAAATCGGAGCAGGGAGACACTCAAGGAAAACCAAGGAATTAGGGGACCGCAATGCCGGTGAAGCCGATAAACCTGCAACTCTAGGGAGGGAGGGGCCCCAGGTTCTCGCGCAGTGCCGTGGCTTCCGGCATGCGCGGATCACCTGCGAAGCGGGAAGCGAAGTCGGAGAGCAGGATGCGGCCACGCGCGGCGCGCCGCCGCCACGCGCCGCCAACTGCGCCACGCTTAGAGTGTCAGCGGCTGATTTGGGGCGAAAATTCGGGTCTAGTTTCAGACGCTGCGCGACCGCGTCGAGGGCTTCTCCGGAGCGTTTCAAGGCCAGAAGGCGCGCGACATAGTCTTCGGTGAGGCGCGTGATGTAGCGCGGATCGTCCCATTGCACGGTGCGTTCGCAGAGCCAGCGGTAATCATCAGGCGAGAAGCCGCGGCTTTTAAGCCAATCGATGAGCATCTCCCAGGCCTTGATGTGCGACCCCGCACGCACCAGTCCGTAGGCGTCCATCACCAATTTCTCATGCCCGCGCCACTCCTCTTTGCTCTG
Organism: Steroidobacteraceae bacterium; assembly: GCA_035488895.1. GTDB lineage: Bacteria > Pseudomonadota > Gammaproteobacteria > Steroidobacterales > Steroidobacteraceae > Bog-1198. Next base: position 129 of record DATHKV010000109.1, on the reverse strand, counting down.
GAGCTCCGCGGTGCGCTCGGGCGATACCCAGGTTTCGATGCCGAGCTCGTGGCGGCGCTCGTAGATCGCGCCGCCCAGGAAGCTGAACATGGAGAGAATCGCGAACATCCCCAAGGCGATTACAAGGGG
>DATHKV010000108.1:0-38912 GCA_035488895.1 Steroidobacteraceae bacterium | reverse complement strand
ACGCTGATTTTTATCGGTGCGACCACCGAGAACCCCTCATTCGAGGTCAACAACGCGCTGCTGTCCCGGGCGCGCGTCTATGTCCTCAAGTCTCTGGGGAGCGAAGATCTGGGCAAATTGCTGGATCGCGCTCTCGTGGATCAGGAGCGCGGCTTGGGGAAGCTTCAGCTGCAGATCGATGCCGACGCCCGCGAGCTGCTGCTCGCCGCGGCGGACGGCGATGCGCGCCGGATGCTGAATTTATTGGAAACCGCAGCGGACTTGAGCACCCCGGAAGGTTCGGGCCGCCGCCTCAATGTCGACACCATGCGCGCCGTGATCGGCAGCACCTACGTTCGCTTCGACAAGGGCGGGGAATATTTTTACGATCAGATTTCGGCATTGCATAAGTCGGTGCGCGGCAGCGATCCGGACGCCGCCCTTTACTGGCTATGCCGGATGCTCGCCGGGGGATGCGACCCTCTGTATATCGCGCGCCGCGCATTGCGCATGGCGAGCGAGGACATCGGCAATGCCGATCCGCGCGCACTGACCCTGACGCTCGAGGCATGCGCCGTGTACGAGCGTCTCGGCAGTCCCGAGGGCGAACTCGCCATCGCCCAGGCCATCGTGTTCATGGCGTGTGCCGCCAAAAGCAACGCGGTCTATGCCGCGTTCAACGCGGCCAGCGAGGATGCAGCGAAGCTGGGATCATTGGAAGTTCCCCTGCATCTGCGCAACGCGCCGACGCGCCTGATGAAGGAAATCGGCTACGGCAAAGGTTATCGCTATGCCCACGATGAGCCGGGCGGCTTTGCTGCCGGAGAACGTTATTTTCCGGACGAGATGCCGGATCGCCGCTACTATGTGCCCGTCACGCGCGGGCTGGAAATAAAAATCGGCGAAGCGCTGGCCGCGCGCCGCGCCAAATCATGAACAAAGGAAACCATCGTGCTTGATCCCAAGCTGCTGCGCAGCGATTTACCCGGAGTGGCGGCCGCGCTCGCGCGCAGGGGTTTCAAGCTCGATGTGGAAGCATTCGCGGCGCTCGAGGAGCAGCGCAAGAGCGTGCAAATTGAGGCCGATCGCCTCAGGGCCGAGCGCAATGCGAACGCCAAGGCCGTGGGATTTGCGAAGTCGAAGGGTCAGGATGCGGCGCCGCTGCTGGCAGCAGGGGAAGCCTTGGGTGCGGCGCTACAAGGCATCGAAAAGCGGCTCGAACTCATTCAAGGCCAGGTCACCGATCTGCAATTGGGATTGCCGAACATTTTGCACGCCAGCGTTCCCGAGGGCCGCGATGAATCGGCGAATGTCGAGGTGCGGCGTTTCGGAATGCCGCGAGAATTCACCTTCGAGCCGAAGGATCACGTTGCGCTCGGTGAGCCGTTGGGCATGGACTTTGAAGCTGCCGGACGCATTTCCGGTGCGCGGTTCGTGGTCATGAGCGGAATGCTGGCGAAGCTGCACCGCGCTCTCGCTCAATTCATGCTGGATCTGCACGTTCAAGATCACGGTTATCGCGAACACTACGTACCGTACCTGGTGCACGCGGAGGCGCTCGTCGGTACCGGGCAGCTGCCGAAGTTCGAGCAGGACCAATTCGCGGTGCGCGGTGATCCCGGCTTCTACTTGATCCCCACGGCCGAAGTGCCGTTGACGAATCTGGTGCGCGATCAGATTCTGGCGCCGGAGCGCTTGCCGCTCAAATTCGTGGCGCACACGCCGTGCTTCCGCTCAGAGGCGGGCGCGGCCGGGAAGGATACGCGCGGCATGATCCGCCAGCACCAATTCGACAAGGTTGAGATGGTGCAGATTGTGCGCCCCGAGGATTCTTATAAGACACTCGAAGAGATGACCGGACACGCCGAGGCCGTGCTCAAGGCGTTGGAGCTGCCCTATCGAGTGGTGTCGTTGTGCGCGGGAGATACGGGCAATGGCAGTGCCAAGACCTACGATCTCGAAGTCTGGTTGCCCTCTCAGAAAAAGTATCGTGAGATTTCATCCTGCAGCAACTGCGAGTCCTTCCAGGCGCGGCGCCTGCAGGCTCGATGGCGCAATCCGGAAACCGGCAAGCCGGAGCTTGTGCACACTTTGAACGGGTCAGGAGTTGCGGTGGGACGCGCGCTGGTTGCGATTTTGGAGAATTATCAGCGCGAGGACGGCAGCATCACCATACCGACCGCGATGCTGCCCTATATGGGCGGAGCGGACCTGCTGCGGTAAGCCGCAGCAGGTCGCCTCAGACTTTAGTTGCGGCTGCCCATCACCAGGCGCAGCACATACCAGAACATCAGCGCGATCGAGGCGAACAGCTGCATCGCAGCCGATACGTAGCGATCTTCCGGGTAGTTGTGAATGATGTTGGACGTGTCGTAGAGCACGGCCGCGCCGGCGAAGCCGATCATGGCCACCGAGAACCAGGTTCCCAGCTGGAACCCGAACACGGCACCGCCGACCATCGCCAGGAGGGCGACCACGCCGCCCCACATCAGGATGGCACGCAGGAAGGAGAAGTCCTTGCGCGTGCGATGAGCGACCACCATCAATCCGCCGGCGCCCAACGCCGTGATCAAAGTGGCGCTGTCAATCGCGCCAGGGGCTTTGCGGTCGGCGATGTAGAGCAGCGGCACGAAGATCAGCGCTTCCGCAACCACATAAGCGGCATACGAGAAGTACTGCATGCCGAGCGAGGTGCTGGTCTGCGCGGTCCGCGTGGCGAGCCAGCCCACCAGCATGAACGCGCCGAGAATCAGGAACCAGTTGAAACCGAGCATGAAGCTCGCGATCTGGCCCGCGAGACCGGATTCGAACAATGCCAGCTCGACCAGAATGAAACCTAGGATGCCACCGACCACATGGGTGTAGGTGCGTGTGATGAATTGCGCTCGGCTGTCGACGCCCGAGCTCGGAAAAGCAGAGTTGCTGCTTGGGAAAGTGGCCATCGTATCCTCCAATTGACCTAGGGCGTATTTTACCACCCCCGCGATCGGGGTGCCGATTTAGCCCGGTTTCCGGCGATATAAGGTTAATTGACGACCATTCAATGCCTTGGCGGCCGGACACGATGAATATTGTCGGGTAAAATCGCGCCGAAATGCCCCGGTTGCTGCATTACGGAGAGGTGGCAGAGTGGTTGAATGCACCGGTCTTGAAAACCGGAGGCCCTTTACGGGGCTCGTGAGTTCGAATCTCACCCTCTCCGCCACTGGAAAATGAGGCCCCGTTTGGGGGGGCCGCGATTTTTCCAGCAGGGGCAGGGTTCGTGGACGAACTCACCTGGTTCGACCAAATCGCAGGAGCGATTTGGGACGCCGGAGCGCTTTGGCGACGGCGCCCGCAGGGCGAGGGCCAGGATGGCCCGAGTCAATCTCACCCTCTCCGCCAAAATGTGGGGTATCCAATCCGTCGCTTTGAGACTCTGAATTGTGAGAATGATCTCAATTTTTGCGCCCAATTTGCGGCATTCGGAATATGTATCTCTAAGCGATACGCTATGCTCCGTGATCAAGAGTTTCCGCCACGACGGATTGCAGCGGTTCTTTAGCTCAGGTTCCAAGGCTGGTATCCAGCCGAGCCATGCGAAGAAGCTCAGCTGGCCAGGCTCGATGGAGCCACCAGTGCCGCGGATATGAATCTGCCAGGCTGGGATTGGCACCCGCTCAAGGCTGATCTCGCTGGGCATTGGTCCGTGTCGGTAAATGGGAATTGGCGTATGACCTTCACCTTTGAAGGCGCCGACGCGATCCTGGTGGATTACCAGGATTACCACTGAGGAGGTTTTTATGAGTCGCATGCACAATCCGCCGCACCCTGGAGCCATCCTGCTGGACACTGTGCTGCGCCCCGATGGTGGCATCACCGTCACCAAGTTCGCCGAGCGCCTGCGCGTCTCTCGCGTCGCGCTGTCGCGGGTGGTGCATGGACATGCCGCCATCAGTGCCGAGCTTGCGATCAGGCTGGCTGCCGCGCTGGGTGGCTCCGCTGAGTCGTGGCTGCGCATGCAGCTCACCTACGATCTGTGGCACGCGGCGAAGAAGCGGCGCCCAAAGATCGAAAAAATCGAGGGCCTGCAATTGGAGCACCCGCAAGCCGCGTAGCCAGGCTGCTGGGCCTGATCATGGTGTTGATGGTGGCGGCAATGTTCGTGATCTCAGAAGCGTGGCTCATCGAGCACCAATCCAAAACAGGGTCGATCGGCCGGGAAATCTCCGACGACGCGAAGGCGCAATTCGAGCGGGCGCTGAGGGCAAAGCAGGCGCCCAACCAAATCAGAGCGGCTTCGACGCTGGACCTTTTCAAGCAATCCACGCGTACCAATCCCGACTCACCCACGTGAGTGCTGCGGTCGCTGCATGCAACTGGCGCCAGAATTCCATGAATCGCTGTGTTTAGGCACCTTGCATTATACTGGGAGTAATGGCGTTTGCGTGTGAACGCGTAGGGGAGGGAGCGGCTTGGCTAAGCGACGCACCCGTGCACAGAAGAATGGAGCGGCCGTATGTGCCGCGCTCTGTCAGTTTGACGATGCCCGCCGGTTCGAACTCGGTGTCGAGGCACTTTGCCAGCTCACGACCGATGTTGTCGCGCTGAGAGTGAAGCACCGTGACGCTGAAGCGCCTGGAGAATTGATCGATCGATATTGGGGAATACTCTATGCCGTCTCGGCTCTGCCGCCCTTGGCGCACATGGTCGTGTCCACAGACATGCTCGTTTGGATGTGCCTCACGCGCGCAATCCGTTGGATGAACAATCTCGTTCGCGTCCATTCCGAGGGCCGGTGGGAAGAGGTGCAGGAAATGATCGTTGCCTGGCAGGATGCATGGGGGAATGATGCGCGGGCCAAATACGCAGAAGCGAGGTTCACGACCTTGACCGGTATAGTTCGCGGAGCGACGGAGGAACACGACACCTACCTGCGCGCCGCTCTGATAAAGGCATTGTCCGACGTTCAAGCCTGATGAACTCTAATCGCGCACCCACGGTATTCCTAAGTTACGCCTCGGGCGACCGCGAGGCCGCGCGCGTGCTCAAGGACGCGCTGCCCGGTCTCGGCCTCGAAGTCTGGTACGACGAAAGCGATCTGGGCGGCGGCGAGGCCTGGGATCAGAAGATCCGCAGGCAAATACGCGAATGCGATTACTTCATGCCTCTCATCTCGGCTCAAACCGAAGCCCGGCATGAAGGCTACTTTCGCAGAGAGTGGCGCCTCGCTGTCGAGAGAACACTCGACATGGCCGATGATCACGCCTTTCTGCTGCCGGTCGTCCTCGACGACACCAGCCAGACCGGCGCGCGGGTCCCCGAAAAATTCCTGTCGATCCAGTGGGTGCGCGTTCCCGGCGGGCAATCGAATGCTGCCCTTCAGGCTTTGTGCCGCAGGCTGGTGTCGGGCGAGCCGGTGGAGGAGCCGCGCGGCCCTTCGTCCTCGCGTGCGCCCGTGCAAGCCTCACGTGGCAAGACATCCGACGCTGATGCGCCGCCGCAGCCTGTCAAATATCCCGCTTTTCCGACAGAAGATCCCAATGCCAAGGGCAAGGGGCGTTACTGGTTTCACGTGGCAGGATGGGCGTTGCGGTCGGCGTGGATTTTCTTCAATCAATTGCCTCGCTGGGTGCGGGGATTTGTCTATGTGTGGCTGTGCATTGCGCTGATGTCCAAGGGTTGCAGTTCGAGCGACCACCGATCATCGCGAATGTCGCAGAGAGATTCGGAAGAACTGCACGCGATCTCGGACAAATACCACGGCAACTTCGACAAGAAAGACATCTCCAAGCTTGCGGCGCAGATTGCGCGCATCACATCGGACGATGCGGAAACGCCGTCGGCGCACAGCCCGCTCCTCGCCATTCCGTTTACGGCGGCGGCTGGGAACGCAGAGGCGGCAAAAGTCGCGGATTCTGCGTTTGCGTTGGTATACGGCAAAATCGCGATCGCACACCGCGGTCGTGTGGGCCTGAGTCAGGAATCCGCGGCCTGCGATGAGTCGACGCCCGCCGTCGAGCGCGGTCGGTCGAACCATTCGACGTACGTGCTCTGCGGTGCGGTTGGAGCCGACGCGGCCGCGCCGGCTCTGACGGTCAAACTCCTGAAGGTCAGCGATGCCGCGCTGGTGTGGTCGAAGTCATATCCGGTCGCGGGCGCCGATCCGAACAAGATCGCGGAGGAAGTGAATACGCACGTGCCGTCGCTGGACGAGGACTAGGCGCCCTCCCGGCGCCGGGCAGCGGTTCGCCTCACACTTCCAGTCGATCTTCAGGCCTTGCCACCAGCGCGTAAAGCACCGGCATCAGAAAGACGCTGATGAACAGCCGCGTGAACAGGCCGCTGACGATCACCAGGGCAAACGGCCGCTGCGAGTCGGTGCCGACGCCCGTCGCGAGGGCGACCGGAAGCAGTCCGAGCGCGGCAACCAGCGCCGTCATCATGATCGGACGCAGGCGCAGTATGGCGCCCTCGCGAATGGCTTCAGCAACCGGGGTGCCGTTGCGCCGCAGCTCGTTGACGTACGAAATATAGACCACCGCGGTCTGCACGGAGACTCCGAACAGCGCAAGAAAGCCGATACCCGACGAGACGGAGAAGGGCGTATCGGTGATCCACAAGGCAAGGAGGCCGCCGACCGGCGCCGAGAGCACCACGCCGAGCACGGTGATAAACGGGAACTTGAAATTGCTATACAGCGCAAAGAGCAGCAGGAAGATGAGAAACGTGGTCAGCGGGATGATGATGCTGAGTTGATGGCGGGAAGCCGTGTATTCGGAGTATTCGCCGCCCCAGTCCAAGCGATAGCCGCGCGGCAACTTGACCTTTGAATTGACCTGCTGCATGGCGTCGTCGACCGCGCCCGCCAGATCGCGGCCCGCGATCGAAAATTGGACCCCGATGTAGCGCGAATTGTCTTCCCGATAAATGAATGAGGCGCCGCTTGCGACCTGAATGTCGGCGAATTCCTTGAGCGGTAACTGCTGACCGCCGGGAGTCGCCACCAGGATGTTGCCTATCTCTTCGGGGTTATCGCGGTAGCGCTGCTCGAGCCGAACGATGAGGTCAAACTGCTTCTCCTCCTGCACCACCTGGGTTGCCACGTCCCCGCCGATGGCGGCCTCAATCAAGCCGTTGATGTCCGAGACGTTGAGACCGTAGCGCGCGATTTTTGCGCGATCGATCTTGATGGTCAGGCTTGGCTGTCCCAGTTCCTGGACCAAGGTCACCTCGCGGATTCCTCGCACCCGTTCCAGGATTTGTTTTATGGCCTTGCCCTTCTGTTCGAGGATGTTGAGGTCGGAACCAAAGATCTTCACCGCGAGCGCACTCTTGAGTCCGGTTTCCGCCTCATCCACCGCGTCCTCGGCCGGTTGGGTGTAATTAAAATTGATGCCGGGAAATGCGGATAGCTTCTGGTTGACCGCCTCGATGAGTCCTGACTTGTTGTGATAGGAGCCGGTCCACTGCGAATAGGGCTTCAAACCCACGAAGAATTCGACGTTGAAGAAGCCGGTCGGATCGGTGCCGTCGTCGGGGCGCCCGAGTTCCGAGGCAACCTTCGTGACTTCTGGAAACGACCGCAGGATCTCGCGCACTTTGGGCGCGATTCTTGCCGATTCATCGAATGAGATGGTGTAGGGCATGGTGGCGCGCACCCACAGCGCGCCTTCGTCCAGATGCGGCATGAACTCCGCGCCGATGCGCGGAATCAGCAGCAGCGATGCGCCGAGCAGAATCGCAGAAGCAATGGCCGTTCCCCAGGGACGCGCCAGGCAAAAGTCGAGCCCCCGGGTATAGACCGCCTTTATGCGTTCGAAGGCCGCATTGCGCTTCTCCTGCACGCCCTTGCGCATGAACCACGCACAGAGCACCGGCAACAGGGTCAGCGTGACGATCAAGGAGCCGATCAACGCGAATACCATGGTGTCGGCCATGGGTTTGAACAGCGTTCCCGACGGGCCCGCCAGCACGTAGATGGGCAGAAAACTGGCGACAATCACCGCCACCGCATAGAACAGCGGGCGATCCACTTCAGCCGCGGCTTCCGCGATGATCGTTTTGACGTCGAGCGGGGTACCCCGCCGCGCGGCGATCTGTCGAAAAATGTTCTCGACCATGACCACGGCGGCGTCCACCAGAATTCCGAAGTCCACCGCGCCGATCGACAGCAGGTTGGCGGATGCATTCTGCAAATCGAGACAGATGAATGCGAACAGCAATGCCAGCGGTATGGTCGCCGCGACAATGAGGCCGGCGCGAAAGTTGTAGAGAAAAAATATCAACACCACGACCACCAGCAGCATGCCGCGCAACAAATTGCGCTGGACTGTCTCGGTCGTCAGATCGACCAGATCGCTTCGATCATAGAAGGGTAGAATCTTCACATCCTTCGGCAGGATCCCTTCGTTGAGTTCCCTGGTCTTCTCTTCCACCCGCTTCAGCACATCCTGCGTTTTCTCGCCGGTGCGAAGCAGGATCACGCCTTCCACGGCGTCATCCTGCGACTGATAGCCGAACTCGCCCAGGCGCGGGGCGATTCCGATCGCCACACGGCCCACATCCTTGACGAGTACCGGCGTGCCGTTGTTCACAGCGATCACAACATTGCCGATATCCTCCAGGGTGCTCATGAGCCCCAGGCCGCGAACGTAGTAGAACTGTCCGCCTTGAGAATAAAACCCGCCGCCGCCATTGCTGTTATTTGCCGCGAGCGCGCTTTCCACCTGCGTCACCGATAGTCCGACCGAGGCTACCTTGGTCGGATCGAGCAGGACCTGGTACTGCATCGTGCCGCCGCCAAATCCGGAGTCGTCCGCGACGCCCGGCACGGATCGGTATGCCGGCTCGATGACCCAGTCCTCGAAGGTCTTGAGCTCCATCGGCGACCGGTCGCTGCTTTGCAAGACATAACGGTAGATGAGGCCGGAGGGAGAAGACAGAGCCGACATGGACGGGGATACGCCGCTTGGCAGGGTCACATCGGCGATGCGATTGAAAGCCTGTTGGCGCGCGAAATATTTATCCGTGCCATTCTGAAAAGTCATGATGACATCGGACAGGCCGTAGAGTGAGATCGAGCGGATGGTGGTCATCTGCGGAAGGCCGTTCATCTCGCGCTCCACCGGCACCGTGATCAGCCGCTCCACCTCCTCGGCGGCATGCCCCGGCCACTGCGTAATGAGCTCCACCATGGGCGGCGAAAGATCCGGATAGGCATCGACCGGCAGCCGGTCGAGCGAGCGCGTTCCGGCGCCGATCAGCACCGCCGTCATGAGAATGACCAGAAAGCCCTGGCGCAACGAGGAGGTTACGATCCGATTCATGAAGGATGCCGAGCGCGGCGCTGCGCCCGAGGGAGTCGGATCGGAGCTCATTGGTTCTGCATGAACTGCACGAACAGGCCCCCGTCGACCACGATTTCATCGCCGTCTTTCAGACCGTCGGCGATGTCGTATTGATCGCCGGTGCGGTAGGCCAATGTCACGTGTTGCCGGGCGAAGCTGCCGTCTGATTGCACGGCATAAACGAATGGCAGGTTCACATCGTCGCGCAACACCGCAGACACCGGTATCAAGGTGCCCGTGCTTGGCTTTTGTGCGTGAATAACCACGCGAACATACATTTGCTTCTTGAGAAAATCCGATGGGTTTTTGGCGACGACGCGGACTGCCACCGAACGGGTGTCAGGATCCACCAACGCCGCGATGTTATCCACGGTACCCGAAAAGGTGTTGTCACCGATGCCTGTGATTACGTCGGCTGAGTCGCCGACATGCACCGCCGTCAGATCTGCGCCGAAGACCTGCGCCAATATCCACACCCGCGAAAGGTCCGCCACGGTAAAGCACGCGGTGGTGCCGGCTTGCAGCAGTTGTCCCGGCGTGATGAGTTTTTCCACCACGGTGCCCGCCACCGGCGCGCGGATCACGCCGTCGAGGTGCGAGACAGAGCGCCCGTCTTGAATGGCCTTGACGGCATCCGCAGGCACATGCAATGACACAAGTGACTGCAAGGCGGCCTCGCGATCGGCCTCGGCGCCAAGGGCGTCGCTTTCGGCTTGATCGGCTTCACGTTTGGAAACCCCGTTGTGTTCAACCAATTCCTTGTCCAAATCGGCCAGGCGACGCGCGGTCTGCGCGGCGGCAATCGCTTTACGATAGGCGCTTATCGCCGTCGCGAAATCCGGCGAGTTGACCACCGCCAACGGTGCTCCGAGCTTGACGTGATCACCCAGGGAGACGAGCAGGCGCGAAACCGGGCCGGAAAACGGCGCGAGAACGCTGGTGGCGTGATCGTTATCAAAGTCGACCACTCCCGTGGTCTCCACCGTTTTATGGAATGTGGACGGCGCAACTTTGTACAGGTGAACGTTGCGGCGCTGTTCGGGCGTGAGCTTCACATTGTTCGCCGTCACCGATGGCGTCTGAGGGTTGACATCGGCCTTGGGCGAGCACGCAGCGATCAAGATCAATGCGGACAAGTTAAGCGCGGCAAGAATTCCTTTCATATTCAATCTATTCATCATGGCTGTTTGGCGAGTTCCGTCCGATGCCACCAACCTCCGCCGAGCGCCTGGAACAAAGCCGCGGTATCGGCGAAGCGATTGGCTTGGGCCTGAATCAAGCTGATCCGGCCTTGTTGGTAGGCTTGTTGGGCGCTGAGCAATGCGAGGTAGCCGGCATAGCCGCTTTGCCATTGCCGTTGCGTCAGATCCAAAGTGACCTTGGCCGAATCCGCAGCGTGGGCCGCGGCCTTCACCGCTTCGGCATCCTGCTCCAAGGCCGTCAAGGTGTCGGCGACATTCTGAAAGGCAGTCAGCACCGTGCTGCGGTATTGCTCGGCGGCTTGCTCGTAGGCGGCCTTGGCCGCGCGCTGCTGATGCAGCAGCTGGCCGCCTTGGAAGATCGGAGCGGTGACCGAAGCGCCGATTCCCCAAAAGCCGGTTCCGGAAGTAAAGAGCTGACTCATCTCGGTGGCGGTACTGCCGGCGTTGGCGGTCAATGTAATGTTGGGCAGCCGATTGGCGATGGCAATTCCAATCTTGGCGCTCGCATCGTGCAGATTCGCCTCAGCCTGCAGCACGTCCGGGCGCTGCGAGACCAGCGTCGACGGGAGACTCACGGGCAGATCCTGCGGCAGCTGCAGCGTTGCGAGATCAAAGTTCACCGCCGGGGCCTGGCTCGGAAAACGGCCCGCCAACACGGCCAGCTGGTCCCGCAGCTGAGCCTCCTGCTTGATGAGGGGAGGGAGGGTGGCGGCAAACTGCGCGAGCTGCGCCTCTTCCGCGGCAACGTCCAGGCCGCCGGCATAGCCCTTCTCGTGCTGAAGTTTCAGGATCTTCAGGGCGTTCTCGCCGCTGTCGATGAGTTCGCGGGTGGCCGCGATCTGCATCTGCGTGGCCCCCACCTGTATGGCGGTCACAGCCACGTTGGACGTCAAGGTCGTGTATGTCGCGATCATCTGAAATCGCGCTTCTTGCGCTTGCGCCGCAAAGGACTCGACCGTGCGCCGGTTCAAGCCGAAGACATCGGGCACAAACGAAACACTGACCTGCGGCGTGAAAAGGTTGTAGAGAAATACGTTTTCGTTCAGCGCAGGAGATATTTGTTCCGATTGCTTTTGGCGCGTGGCGTCAAAATTGGCCGCGACGCTGGGGTAGTAGGCGCCGCGCTGCGCCAGCATATTTTCTTTCGCGACCGTCAGTGCCGCCTGTGCAGCCTTGAGATCATGATTGCTCGACAGCGAACGATCGATCAGCTCATTGAGCGGCTCGGAATGAAACAGCGTCCACCAATCCGCCGCGATATCGGCTCCGCTCGCAAAGCGCTGAGATTCGCCGGCCGGCGTATTGGGTGTGCTCGCCGTCGCGGCCAACGGCGTGGGAACATAATCGCTTACATCGGGAGGGGCGGGTCTCTTGAAGTTCGGACCGACCGCGCAGCCGGCGAGCAGCGCCAGGATTGCGGCCGCAATGGGGGATTTAACGCGCGATTGACACTGTGCGTCGTGCAAGGAGGCTGGTTTGGGCAATTAAGAATCTCGACGCGCGATAGTATTAAGTGGCTCTCGAACGTCCGCCGTTTTTATTGGCACAGCGCCGGAATCCTCGATTAGCCGATAAATATACTATGTTCGAGCGATAACCTCGATGAGAGTTCGGTTTTTCTCAAGCTTTAAGGTAACTTGAGGCTCTGTCGCCAATGATAAGAATGCCTGTGCGGGGGATTATGCGTCTGCAAACCGGGTTCTGCATGCTTGTGCTTTTCTGCGCGTCCGATGTCATCGCGCAGGCGGTCGAGGAGCGGCCGCAAAGCGCCGATGCCGCGTCTGCCGCCGCCGCCGTAGTTGCCCATGGCGCGAGCTTGTTCAAATCCCGGTGCGCTTCTTGTCACGACCCGGCAGTCGACCGGGCTCCGCCCAAGGTCGCACTGGCGCGGCGCTTTCCCGACGACATCGCCACCGCGCTGAAAACCGGGGTCATGCAGCCGATGGCGGCGGATTTGAGCGATGCGGACATCCGGGCGATCGCGACCTATCTGGGCTCCGACGGCATGACGGAACAGGCGGGCGATCCTCCCGCTTGCGGCACTGCCGGGAAGTTCAGCATGTCCGGGCCGGGCTGGAACGGTTGGAGCATCGATGCGCGCAATTCGCGCAATCAACCCAATCCAGGTTTATCCGGCGCCGTTGTGCCGCGGCTCAAAGTGAAGTGGTCCATGACCTATACGGGCGGCCGCTATGGTCAGCCGATCATGGTGGGCGGCCGCCTGTTTCTCACGAGCTCGAGCGGGCGGCTCTATGCGCTGGATGCCAAGACCGGCTGCATGCATTGGCGCTTTGATGCGGAGGCGGGCGTGCGGACCACGCCTGTCATCGGGCAGCTTCGCGGCGCAGCTCCCAGCGGCTACTCCATGTTCTTCGGCGATTTCCAGCGCAACGTTTATGCGCTCGATGCCGCCAGCGGCAAGCTGCAATGGAAAGTGAACGTTGAACAGCATCCTCGCGGCGTGCTGACCGGCGCACCGGTGCTCTACAGGGGATTGCTCTACGTACCGATTTCTTCCTGGGAGGAGACGGCGGGCGGGATCGGCTCGTATGGTTGCTGCTCAGCGCGAGGCGGATTGGCCGCTCTCGATGCCAGGGACGGCCGGCTGGTTTGGAAAACCTATGCGATTGAACAGCAGCCGCAACCGACAACGAAGAACTCGGCAGGTACGCAGATGTACGGACCGGCGGGCGCGGCCGTCTGGTCCGCGCCCACCATCGATGTCAAGCGCCGCGTGGTTTACATCGGTACCGGCGATACGTACACGGACGTCAAGGAGAACGGTTCTGATGCGATCATCGCGCTCGATCTGGCGACCGGCAAAGTCAAATGGCGAAACCAGGTGACGGAGAACGACAGTTTCTTGATGGGCTGCAATCGCAGCGGCACTGTCAATTGCCCGAAAGTGGTCGGCCCCGATCATGATTTCGGCGCCTCGCCGATCCTCTTCACACTGCATAACGGCAAGGACATCATTCTGGCAGGCCAGAAATCCGGCGTAGCCTTTGGCATGGATCCGGATCATGACGGCAAAACTGTATGGCGCAACAAGGTGGGCAACGGCGGCGCACTGGGCGGCATCGAATGGGGCATGGCGGCCGATGCCACGCAGCTGTACGTCGCGGTGGCTGATTTGGGCATGCCGCCACCGACGGGCAAGGCGGGCTTGTACGCTTTGGATCCGGCCACCGGCGGACAACAGTGGTATACCGCGGCGCCCAAGGTGCCGTGCAGCTACAGCGGTCGATGCCTGATCGGTCAATCTGCGGCACCCAGCGTCATTCCCGGACTGGTGTTGTCGACCACCATAGACGGCCATCTGCGGGCGTACGACGTGAAGGACGGCAAAATCGTCTGGGATTTCGATACCGCCGCGCAAAAATATCAAACCATCAACGGCATCAAGGATCAAAGCGGCGGCTCGTTGGATGTGGCCGGACCGATATTGGCAGCCGGCATGATGTACATCATTTCCGGCTATGCCGGCGCGCTGGGCGGGGCGCCGGACAATGTGCTGTTGGCATTTTCAGTCGACGGAAAATAATTCGTATTTCAAAAAGGGATCATCAATGCGCACAGTAATATCGCTTGCTCTTGGGGTGTTCTGCCTGCTCGCCGCAGGCGGCGGGTGGGCTGCGCCCGCAAAAGGGCCCGAGTTTGCGATCAGCTATCCCGCCGCGCAAAGCAATGGGCCGCTCGAGGGCCGCATCATCCTTTTGTTGAGCCGCGACATGTCGCGCGAACCGCGCACGCATGTCGAGGCCAACGAGCCGTTGGCAAGCCCCTACTTGTTCGGTCTGAACGTTTCGGGCCTGGCGCCGGGCGCTGACGTGCTTGTCAATGACAATGCCTTCGGCTGGCCGGCCGCCCATTTGTCGGCTGTCCCGACGGGCGATTATTTTGTCCAGGCCGTGTTCAACCGATACGAAACTTTTCACCTCGCCGACGGCCGCACGCTCATGCTGCCGCCGGACAAAGGCGAGGGGCAGCAGTGGGCGAAGAAGCCCGGCAATTTGTACTCGACGCCCATCAAGCTGCACGTGGATGCGGCACATCCCGCAAGAACCGCGCTGCTTCTGGACCAGCAGATCGGCGCCATCGCCCCGAAGACGGATAGCGAGTTTGTGCGGCACATCCGAATCCGCAGCGAGCTGTTGTCCAAGTTTTGGGGCCGCGATGTATTCCTCGGCGCGCACGTGTTGGTGCCCAAGGGGTTTGATGCGCACCCGCAGGCGCACTATCCGCTCATGGTGTTCCACGGGCACTACCCGGATGACATTTCCGGATTTCGCACCACTCCGCCTGATCCGGATCTGAAACCAGACTACTCCGAGCGCTTTCATCTCGCCGGCTATAACCGCATTCAGCAACAAGAGGCGTACGCCTTCTATCAAAAATGGATTTCCGATGACTTTCCGCGCTTTCTGGTCATCGAAATTGAACACGCGAACCCGTACTACGACGACAGCTATGCGGTCAACTCCGCCAACTTGGGTCCCTACGGCGATGCCATCAACAAGGAGTTGATCCCTGAGGTCGAGCGGCGATTCCGCGGCCTCGGCGCCGGTTGGGCGCGCTTTACCTATGGTGGCTCGACCGGCGGATGGGAGGCGCTCGCCACGCAGGTCTTCTATCCCGACATGTACAACGGTGCTTTTGCCGCCTGTCCCGATCCCATCGATTTCCGCGCCTACACCCTCATCGACATTTACAAGGATCCCAACGCCTACACTTTAAAGGGCGAAGCGTCTTCGGTGGAACGCCCCGCGTTCCGCAACTATCTCGGCGAGGTTTTCGCCACTCAGCGGGATGAAAACTACATGGAGCTGACGCAAGGCGACCACAGCCGCTCCGGTGGCCAGTACGACATCTGGCAGGCCGTATTCAGCCCGGCGGGTTCGGACGGCTATCCGAAACCGATCTTCGACAAAGTCAGCGGCGCCATTGATCCTTCGGTCGCCGCCTATTGGCGCGATCATTTCGATCTTTCATTCATTATTGCGCGCGATTGGAAAACGCTGGCGCCGAAGCTGCAAGGCAAGATTCATCTCTATGTGGGCAACGGCGACAATTATTATCTGACGGACTCAGTTTATTTTGGGCAGGAGCGGCTCGAATCGCTCAAGCCCGGCTACGGCGGATCGGTGGCATACGGCGATCGGGCTGAACACTGCTGGAACGGCGATCCTAGCCAGGCGAACGCGTATTCGCGTCTGCACTACAATTTTCAGTATTTGCCGCAGATCTTGCAGCGCATAAAGTCTTCCGCTCCGCCCGGTGCGGACCTGAAGAGTTGGCGCTACTAGGACGCGGCTTTGGAGTGCTGAGGGACGACTGACGGGTCGGATAGGAATTGCTTGACGCGGTCGAATTCGCGCCGCAGCAGCGCGTTGCCCGCATGCAGAGAGCGCGCCTGCGTCGCTGTGCTGTCGATTTCGAGCCGCTCCGCGAGCGCTTTGAGCGCGCGCGCGTGGATATTGGCGCTCGCGCCCTTCAATTTGTGAGCGGCTTTGGCCAATCCTGTGCAGTCATTCTGCGCGATGGCGGCTGCAATCTCGCTCAGCTGCTGCTCGCCGCTGCTGATGAAGGCGGCGATCAGTTCCTGCGCGAACTGAGGATCGCCGTCCGTAATCCGGTGAAATTCGCCCAAGTCCACGGGCGCCGTCGAGTTTTGCGCAACCCTGGCGTTCGGAGCGGCCGCGCCAGTCGCAGCAGCATCGTCCTGCTCCAGGCCATATTTTGTGAGTATGTTTCGCAGCCGCTCAACTTCGATGGGCTTGGTCAGATAGCCGTCCATGCCGGCGCCTTCGCACAACTCGCGGTCGCCCGTCATGGCGTTGGCCGTGAGCGCAATGATCGGTGTATGCCGCGAAGTTTCCCATTCCCGAATTTTTCGGGTTGCGGCCATGCCGTCCATCACCGGCATCTGCAGGTCCATCAACACAAGATCGAATTGTTTTTGTTGGCAGGCCGCAACGCCTTCGGCGCCATTGCTCGCGACTTCCACGGTGCAACCCAAGCGCTCGAGGAATCTGACCGCAACTTTCTGATTGACGAAATTATCTTCGACCAGCAGGACAAGACCGGCAAAGCGGCGCGGCGCCGCCGGTTGCGTCAGCATGTTGAGCGTGATCATGGGCTGGGTGTCCATCTGCCATTGCCGCGGGCCGCCGCTCATGACCCGCCCGACCGCATCCAGCAACTCCCGCACTCGCACCGGCTTGGTGAGATAGGCTGCAAAGCCCATCGCCGCCAGCCTCGGCGTATCGCCGTGCCGGTCCAACGAAGTGAGCATGACCAGTCGGGTGTTGGCGAGTTCCGGCAGCTTGATGATGCGCTCGCCGAGCATTGCCCCATCCATGTCGGGCATTTGGAAATCGGTGATGACCATGTCGAACGGGTGATCCGACGCCGTGGCGTTGTGCAGTTCAGCGAGCGCCGTGGCGCCGCTGCTCACGGTCGTTACCGAGTAGCCTGCGTGCACGAGCTGCGTGCTCAAGACGCGCTGATTGGTGACATTGTCGTCGACAATCAGGATGCGGCCGCCGGCTTCGCTACGTAGGCGGCGCTCAGGCGCGATCGCTGCGGCGGCTTCAAGAGGCAGCGTAAAGAAGAATCGCGAACCGACGCCGACTTCGCTCGACACGCCGATTTCCCCGCCCATCAGCTCCACCAGTCTGCGCACGATCGATAGCCCCAGGCCCGTGCCGCCGAAATGCCGGGTGGTTGACGAGTCGGCCTGCACAAAGGGCTGGAACAGGGTATCCAGGGTCCTTTCGGCGATCCCGATGCCCGTGTCACGAACCTCGAAGTAGGTCAGTGAGTCCCCATTGCCATTGCCTGCGGGCTGGGCACGCACCTCGATCACGATTTCACCGGCTTTGGTAAATTTGATTGCGTTGCTGACCAGGTTGACCAAGCACTGGCGCAGGCGCTGCGGATCGCCGAGTACGCGCCCGGTGATGTGCGGCTCGACGTTGACGATCAGCTCGAGGCCCTTCGTGGCAGCCTGAAAGGCCATGGCGGACCCGACATCCTCGACGTTGGCGCGCAGGTCCAGCTCGATGGATTCCAACTCCAGCTTGCCGGCTTCGATCTTTGAGAAATCCAAGATGTCGTTGATGACGGTCAGCAGGGAATCGGCGCTCGAGCGGATGGTTTCCGCATAGTCGCGCTGCGTGCGGTCGAGCTGCGTATCGAGCATCAGGCCCGTCATGCCGATGATGCCGTTCATCGGCGTGCGAATTTCGTGGCTGACATTCGCCAGGAAGTGGCTCTTCGCGCGGCTCGCCGCGTGCGCCGCTTCAGTCTGTTGGCGCAGCAATTCCGACGCGACGACTTCTTTGGTGACGTCCCACGAAACGCCCAGCAATCGCGAAGGCGCGCCCTTGTCGTCCGGGATGATTCGCCCGAAATTTTGCACATGCACGATGCCGCCGTCCGGACCTCGCGCACGGTAGCGCATGCTGATTCGATCCGTTTTGTTGGCGACGGCCAGGGCAACCGTTTCGCGGAACAGCGATCGGTCTTCGGGTATCACCAAGGCTTCCAGCTGGTCGATACCTAGATTTTCGGAGGAACCACCGGGACGGGTCAGGGCTTCGATCGGATTTTCGATCCATAGATAGCGGCGTGCGATCAGGTCGAGCTCCCAGGAGCAGATGCCGGCGCTTTCGGTGGCAATATTGACCTGATCGACCAGACGGCGATTCTCATCGGCACGGCTCTTGAGCATTTCCGTCGTGAGCACGTCGCGTGTGACATCCCAAGTCACGCCGACGATGTAGCGTACCTGTCCCTGCTCGTCGCGCATGATCCGCGCGTAGTTCTGCATGTGATGAATTTCGCCGTCGATGCCCTTTACCCGGAACATGTACTCATAGGAATCCAGGTTGTTGGCAATGGCATCGCGAGGTGTTTGGAGCAGGATGCCGCGATCTTCCGGCAAAATGATGGTCGTCAAGGCTCGAAAATAGTCCTTCAAGGGCACATCGTCCATGCCGAAGCAGGGCGGGCGGGGTCCATGCCAGGAAAAACAATCGGACCGGATATCGAATTCCCACGGTGCGATGCCTGCCGCCTTCGTGGTCACGCTGAGCCGCTCGATCAAGGCGCTTTCCTGAGCGGCTTTGGCCTCGAGTTCCGCGGTATGCAGCACTTCCTTGGTCACATCCCAAGTCACACCCATCATGCGTATCGCCACGCCCTTTGGGTCGCGGTAAACACGCATGTGAGTCTGCACGAATTGCGGTTCGGGGCGCGGATTGGCGGTGCGGTGGCGCAGCGGCACGATGGAGTCCTGGGTGGGATCTGCCAGCACAGCGCGAATCGCCGCGGCTGCGGCGGCGCGGTCATCCACATGGATGAGGTCCTTCGGATTCAGCTGCGCCGAAGGCGGCATGCCGAATAGCGGCCATAAGCTGCCGTCGTTGATCAGTTCGCCGGTGACGAGATCCTTCTCCCAAATGCTGATTCCGGCCGTTTCGGTCGCGAGCTGAAGTCTCGACAACAACTGCGTTTGCCGGTGTGCCTGCTCAGCCAGCAACGCGGCGGCATGCACCCGGGGTGCGGGATGGAAGTCCGCCACCGCGGCGCCGATCCCGACAAGCCAGGCCTTGAGGCCGTTTGCCAGGTCGCGGAGGCGCGCAAGAGCGGGTGTTTTGGGGGAATTGATGGGGCGCTCCGGGACCGCAGGTACTCATGACTGTCCTACGCCTTTTATCGGCTAGGTAATTGGCGCCTTTAGCGCGCGGAGCGAGAAAACCGGTGCCGCCCTGGGGGGCGGCACCGGCACCGGTCCTTAAGCCTCAATACCCCTTACCAGGTGTAAGTTCCGTAGATTGGGTTGCCCGTGACCGTGACGGGCTTCTGCGCATTCGTGATGTAGGTCTGAACGTCCAGCGGCAACAGGAAGCGTTGCGCCTGCAGTGCGGTGGCCGCCGCTGCAACCGCCGATGCATAGGCCGCATGCGTGCCATAGCGTTCAGTGAGGGAAAGGCGCGGATCGCCGATCGTCGCGCGGGTCGTCTGGTCTGGTGCGAACGGAACCAGAAGTCCCGAAGACTCACAGCCATCCGGGCCGCCGAACGCTGTGGCACGGTGGTTCCACCCGGCCGTGGTCGCAACGGGCACCGCGACCGGCGGCAGACGGATGCCGGCGACTTCGTTGCCGTCGACATCGACTTTCGAAACGAAGTTCGGGTAGACCTTGCCCGTTGGCGTCGGCGGCACCACCGAAATGATGCCCTGATCGAACTGCGGACCCCAGTCCCACACATTGTGAACCGTGATCAGGCCGTCATAGTTGAGACCCGGAATGGTCGGGAAACCCAATGCGATCTGCGACACGGAAGCGATCCCAATGGCCTCGGTGGCGGGATTCACCGTCGCGAATACCGCTGTGCCGTCAGACACTTTGGGAACCTTGCTGTCGGGCGGAGCCGTGCCGTCGATCCACTGGTCCAGATCTTCGAACAGCGCGCGCAGCGCCGGGAACTGATCTGTCGAATTCACAAACTGCGCGCAGACACCGAGCGAATTCGCCGCGCCAGGACCGCCATGTTGCGAACCGGAGATCAGGTAAGTTCGGAAGTTCACCGCGTCCGGCAGATCCGCCCCGGTCGCGGTCGAGTGCAGCATCGAGCCAGCCTTGACCCAATACTCATTGGCTGAATCGATGTTCATGACCAACGGACAGGTATTCGAGGCAGAGCAACGGGAGTCGCGCCCATCGGTTTTGCCGGTCAGCGGATCGGTAGTGGTTGCGTACGCGAACGGGAAAATTCCTTCTGGATACAAATGCTGCTGCCGATTGCGCTCGGTCATGCCCGACTGCTCAAAGCGGTAATTGATGGCCACACCATCGCCGCCCGCAACCCAGTTGAACACACCGTCAAACACTTGCTTGCCGGTAAGGTCTTGGTTAAATCCCAACCAGATGAAGTCGTTCATGGTGCGCGCCGGCTGCGAAGAGCCGAAAGACACCATGCGCTTCACGTCGCCCGCGAGCGGGTTGGGCGTACCGGCAGTATCAGCGGTGGCATTGCGCAGGAACGCAGCCAAGTCCCGAATCGCGGCAAGACCGATGCCGGCCACCCACGGATCCTTCGCGGTGTACACCAATTCATAAATCGCGCTCTGCGCGAAGGGCGTTCCGGCCGGCAGCAGCGCTATTGTCGTGGGACTGGTCCACGTCCATCCCGTCGACGCAATGGCTGTCGGCGTGTCCGTCAGATGCTGCTTGACGGTCAACGTCGCAAGCGTGGTGTCCGTGCTGTTGGCCGCGTAGGGCAGCGACGCGGACATGGTCGTTGCGTTGTCGTTCTCGATGTACTCATACACCTGTCCTGTGATGTGCGAGCCATCGGCGTTCAGCGGAACCGGCACCGTGATGCCCATCGAATTGTTGGCGCGCGACACGGTGGGTTCCCACCCGCCCCACACAATGGTATAGCCCTCGTTCTGCAGGAATGCAGTCCCTGCGTCGGCGGCCGTGGTCGGATCGTTTCCGCCACCCGACAGGTTCAGAGGAGCGTACTGCTTGCCGCCGCGATTCGGAAGTTCAAAGAACACCTTGTGGTTGCCCTTGGACAGATCCGAAGGTTTCAAGATGTAGAAGTCCATGTTGTATTCGACCAAACCGTTCGCATCCACGGGCGCGAGCGCGATGTCTGCGATCGCGGCATTTTTCGGATCCTTCGGATCGAGTGTGCCGCTGGCGGTGCCGCGAATCTTGTCGTAGGTACCTACCGCGCCGAAGGTCGTTCCAGCAAATGTCGGCATCTGGCTGGGAGCGGTCATCGCCGTGGTTGAATTGATATTGAGCGTCACGATACCCGTGGGCGGCGGCGGAGGAGGAGGTGGCGCGGCCGGCGGCGGAGTTGGAGGCGGAGGCGAGCTGCTGCTCGAGCAGCCCGTAACGGCCGCTACCATCCCGATGAGCACAAGCGCAGCAATACGCTTGTGATGCGCAAAAGCATAGGTATTCATAGAGTCCTCAATTGTTTATGCGTTATTCAGATGCGGAGAACAGTCATTGCCGTTCACTTCATAGTTGCCATGCGTTTGAATGCGCATTGAAGGCGATGAACCGCATATGGAACATCCCGCGCGCTCTTGCGCAACGACCCCGAAATCGATGCTACTCCCGTCGGGGCCCTACAGATATATTAGGAGATATATTAGTTTGCAAAGATACGTGAAGAATTGGCGGGGAAATGCCAACGCGCTTGGACGTGAGAGGAGGGTGGCTGACCCGGATTGCGGTCAGCCACCGAAAGACGCTAGAACCTCATTGCCATAGGCTATTTCACGATCGCTTGATAGGTCCAAGCGTGCGATAGACCGCGCACATCGGGGACTGCCGCGACCGCGGCGGCGCCGGTGCCCGCCGCTTGCTGAATCATGCCGACGACAATCAGATCATTGACCGGATCGATCCAAAACCAAGTGCCGGCTGCGCCGCCCCACGAGTACGTGCCCTTGCCGTAGTACCCGCCTGCCGCTACCGGATCGGTAATAATCCCAAAGTCCAGACCGAAGCCGGTACCGGGCGCCAGAGTCGGAACCGTCGGCGCCAGCACATTGGAGCGCATGAGTTCAACGGAAAGCGGTGAGAGGATTCTCACGCCGTCCAATTGACCGCCATTCAACAGCATTTGGCAAAATCGCATGTAATCCGTGGTCGTCGAGACCAAGCCGCCGCCGCCGGATGAGAGTGCAGGCTTTGCAGCGAAGTCGTGGTTCAGGCCTTCGCGGACTCCGACAGCGTGCAGCTTGCCTTCGTTGTCGTAGTTATAGAATTCCGCGAACCGGTTGAGCTTCTCCTTCGGCACGTAAAAACCGGTGTCGCTCATCCCGAGCGGCTTGAAGATGCGCTTCTCCAGGAATTCCTCGAACGGCATGCCGGAGAGCTTTTGAACGATGTAGCCCTGAATGTCCACGGAGATGCTGTAGTGCCATTCGGTGCCCGGTTGCGCATTCAACGGCAGCTTGGCCACGCGATTGATGAACTCGTCCAAGGTATTGTTGGGGTTGAGCAGGTCCGCTTCCAGCTGCAATTTATCCACCGCGGTGTTGCTGAAAAATCCATAGGTGAAGCCGCCGGAGTGCGACATCAGTTCCCGCATGGTCACCGGATGGGTTTGGTCCTTCATCACGACATTGCCGTTGGCATCCGTCGAGTAGACTTTGAGCTTGGCGAACTCCGGAATGTATTTCGCAACCGGATCGTTGAGCTGCCACTTGCCCTCTTCGAAAAGAATCATCATGGCCACGCCGGTGATCGGCTTGGTCATGGAGTAGATGCGGAAAATGCTGTCCTTTTGCATCGGCGCATTGGCGGCGATGTCGCGCTTGCCGGCGGCATCGAATTCCACCACCTTGCCGTGGCGTGAAACCATGGTCACGACGCCGGCGAGGCGCCCGCTGTCCACGAGTTCTTTCATGCCGGCGCTCAAGCGCGCGAGGCGCTCCGCCGACATGCCCGCGCTTTCGGCACTGGCCGTGGGCAAATCGTGTACGGCCGCGAGTGCGGGCTGTACGGAGAAGGCGGCCAAGGACGCTATGGCCAGTAAACGCGGAAGATGCATGCGAAGACTCCCAATTAGATGTTGTTTATAAGACGCCGGGTACAGTGTATTCCAAGGAGCGATTCCCTTGTAGCTTCTAGCGCCGCTCGAGCATCCAGCGCGACATCAGATCGAACAGCGCGCTGCGCGCGTCCGCGTCTTCATTGTGGACTTCGTGAAGCAGGTTAGGGTAGATGATGATCTGCTTGTCGGGGGAGCCCAAGGCGGCAATGAGGGCTTGCGAGCCGCTGACCGGACAGACCTTGTCGGCGCCGCCGTGCACGGCGAGCCATGGCGCGGTAATTTGGGCGGCGTTCATGTAGCTGGTGCGGCAGGCATCGGCGAAGCCGTACAGCAGCCGCAGGCTGGCGGTGCGGGGCACCAGCGGATCCTGCATGTGATGCTGCTGTTCCTCCAGCACCTGCGTGAGCGCCGTGGCATCGATGCCAAGGCTGATCCTGAGCCGCGGCGCGAGCGCGGCCGAAACCCGCAGCGCCCCGCCGGCAATACCCTTGAGTTTCGGCATGGCGTCAAGCGCGCAGCCCGTGGTGATGAAACCGCGCGACCAAACGGTGCCGCGGATGGCGGCGAGCGTGACGATGATCGAACCCATGCTGTGCCCCCAGGCAAACAGCGGCAGCCCGGAAAAGCGTCCCTGCACGTTCTCGCCGATCATCTGCAAGTCGCCCGTGAAGTCGGCGAAGTCCGCCACATGCGTACGGGTGCCGGGATATTCTCCGTGGCCGCGCTGGTCATAGACAAAACTGGCGATGTTTCTGTCGGCGAGCGCGGCGGCGACGTGGCGATAACGGGCACTGTGCTCCGCAATTCCGTGCACGATGATCAAGCCCGCTTGCGCGCCGCGCGGCACAACTTCGAAGCCGGGGAATTGCGTGCCGATCACGGGCTGATCTCGGCCACGGGGTTCTGCTGCGCCTTCGTGAGCAGCCAAATTCCCGCCAGCACCAGCACGGTACCCAGCGCCACCCAAGCGGTGAACCGCTCTCCGAGCAGCATGACCGCCAGCAGAATGGTGGACAGCGGTCCGACGGTCCCGGCCTGCGCCGTGAGCGAGGCGCCGATCCGCTCGATCGCCATCATGACCATGAGTACCGGCGCGAAGGTGCACAGGGTTGCGTTGAGAACGGAGAGCCACAGCACCGGGGCGGCAACGGCCATGCTGCTGACCGGCCTTAGCAGGAGAAATTGCGCGATGCAGATGAGGCAGGCAACGCTGGTGGCAAGGCCCGTCAGCCGCAGGGCGCCGAGCCGCTTCACTTCCTCGCCGCTGTACGACAAATAGACGGCGTAGGCCACGGCACTGCCGAATACCAGCGTGGCGCCCAGGGGCACATCCGCGCCCTGCAAGGACATCTCGCGTCCGAATACGCACAGCACGCCGCAGTAGCTGACGGCCAGCGCGAGAATCTGCGGCCGCGTCACCTTCTTGTGAAACAGAAATGCGCCGAGAGCCAGCACCAGCGTCGGATTGAGGTACAAGATCAGGCGCTCCAGACTGGCGCTGATGTAGTGCAGTCCGGCGAAGTCGAGAAAACTGGCCAGGTAGTAGCCGCAAAATCCCAAGCCCAATACACTCCTGGCATCGCGCCAGGTCAGCGCAGGCTTGCCGCGCCCAGCCCACCACGCCAACAGCAGAAATAAGGGCAAGGCGAACAACATGCGGAACATGATCAGCGTCACCGCATCGACACCGTAACGGTACGCGAGCTTCACGATGATGGCCTTGCCGGAGAAGGCGACGGCGCCCAAGCCCGCCAGGACCAGGCCTTCGCGTCGGGCAACCGGTTGAATTTCACTTGCAGGGGATAGCGCACTCACGGCAGCCGATTCTACGGGCTCGAGGCCACACGCGGTCAGGGATTTATTACGCCTCGCGCAGTCGAAACAGCTTGCTCTGTGTGCGATCGATGTCCGACTCGCCCTGATTCATCAGACGCGCGCTATCGTCGCGTACGAATTTCTCGATCTGTGCGGCCGGTACCGCGGCGCTGCGAAAGAAGCCTTGGTATTGATCGCAGCCCATGCGGCGCAGGATGCCGAGCTGCTCCTCCGATTCCACGCCCTCCGCGATCACCTTGAGGCGCAATCCATGAGCCAGGGAGATGATCGCCCTCACGATGGAGGCATCGCCGGCGTTCGATGCCACATCGCTGATGAAGCTGCGATCGATTTTCAGCTTGTCGATCGGAAAACGCTGTAGATAGCTCATGCTCGAGTAGCCCGTGCCGAAGTCGTCGATGGCGACCACCACGCCGAGTTCGCTCAGCTGCTCGAGCAGCGCCACGGAAGTCTCGGCGTTGTTCATCAAGGTTGCTTCGGTCAATTCAATTTCGAGATAGGTCGCGTCAAGCGAGTGCTCCTGAAGCGCCGCACGAACTTTTTTGACGAAGTTGGCCTGCCTGAATTGCAGCGGCGAGACATTGACCGCAATCCGCAGAAACGGCATCTGCCGCTGCTGCCAGGCGCGCGCCTGCCGGCATGCCTCGCGGATGACCCAGTCGCCGATTTCAAGAATCAGGCCGCTTTCCTCGGCGATCGGAATGAATTCTCCCGGCAAGATGCTGCCGCGGGTCGGATGCTGCCACCGGATCAACGCTTCGACGCTGCGCATCTCGCCGGTCGCGATGTCGATCTTCGGCTGGTAGTGCAGGGTGAGCTGGCCTTGTGCCAGCGCGCCGCGAAGTTCCGCCTCTATTTCCAGCCGCTCGCGCGAGAAACCCATGACGCTGGCGTCGAAGAAGCGGAAGGTCTTGCGGCCGCTTCGTTTGGCGAAATACATGGCTTCGTCGGCGCGCGCCAAGAGTTCTTCGGCGCAGGTGCCGTCGATGGGGAAGCGGGCGATGCCGATGCTCGGGCTGACGTGCAGCTCGAGGCCGGTGAGCATATAAGGCTGCGACAGCGCCGACATCCAGCGCGCGATGAGCGCCTCGATTTCCTCCGCGGAACCCACATTTCGCAACAGCAACAGGAACTCATCTCCGCCGGCGCGCGCGACGATGTCGCTCGCCCGAACGATGGACAGCAGGCGGTCCGAAACATGCTTGAGCAGGGCATCGCCGGCACCGTGGCCGAGTGAATCGTTGATGATCTTGAAGCGGTCCAAATCAAAAACGCAGACCGCGAAAGGCTGCCGGTCGAACACGGCGTGATTGAGGCGTTCGATGAACAGCACCCGATTCGCGATGCCGGTCAGGGCATCGTGGGTTGCCTGACGCTTTAATTCGAGATTGGCGTTGGCCAGGGATCGATCGCGTTCCTTGAGCATGTGAACCGAATCGCGAAGCTGCTGCCGCCGGTCATGCAGCCGAAGCCGCAGCATCCGGCCGAACACGCCGAGCAGAATGCATCGACCCAGCGTGGCAACGAAACACAGCCAGACCAGGCCCCGCACCAGCGGCGTGTCCTGCGGGATGGAGATCCTGGCGTTGATCGAGGACATCACGACGGCTGCCGCGACGGCGACGCCGATCCAGGCAATCGCAGATTGTCTTTTCGACAACCCCAGGCTCGCGCAGCCGAACACAATGAACAGCACGGCAAAGAAATAGAAAGCCAATTGCGGCACAAACGCCGCGAAGACCATCTGGATGGAGCTTGAAGCGATCACCTGAGCCAGCGCGAAGTCGCTATCGTTGCGCCGGTACTTGACGGCCCAGGCACGCAGCAAGAGAAAGATCGAACTGTCGAACAGCCCGATGGCCGTGTAGGCCAGGGGCACGGTGTGCGTAACCGTGCCGGCAACCGCGAAGCCTGTCAGCAGCACGCCATCGATGACGTAGCTCAGCGCGACGGCCAGAATCATTCTAGTGCCGAGGTTGTTTTCCGACACCAGCTTGACGGACTTCATGGCCGCCGTAGTTTCCAGCCTTTGAGGGCCGCATACCGCGACTTGGTTCAATAAATCAGAGGCTTAAGCGCTATTTGGGCGCGGAAACTTGCGGATTCTCGACGAATTCGCGGTCCGTGAGGCTGCCGAGAAATGCCAGTAAATCGGACCGCTCATCTTGCGTCAGCGCGAGTGGCCGAACGCGGGGATCCTGATGCGGACTTGTTCGGCCGCCGCGCACGTAGTGTTCCAGCACGGCATCCAAGGTGGGCAGGCTGCCATCGTGCATGTAGGGCGCCGTGAGCGCCACGTTGCGCAGGGTGGGGACCCGAAATTTCCCCATGTCCGTGGGCCGACGCGTAACCTCGATCAACCCTCGGTCGCTTTGGGGATAGGCGCCATGTCCATCCACATTGTAGAGCCCGGTATTGGCGAACAGTGCCTGCTCTTGTTCATGACCCTCGTAAACCAGCGCTCCTGAAAAGTTCAGGCCCGAATGACACTGTGAACAGCCGGCGCGGGCGGAATAGAAAAGCGCCATGCCCCGCTTGGCGGACTCCGACAGTGCCGTGCTGTCGTCGTCGAATATATAGCGATCGAACGCCGATCTGCCGGAGATCAAGGTACGTTCAAACGCCGCGATCGCCTTGATGATGTGATCCATCGAGATCGGTGCGGGGCCGTCGAATGCGGCGGCAAATTGCGTGCGATAGGTCGGATCGGAGGAAATGCCGTTTACCGCGGAAGGCTGATTGACTTTAAGGCCCATTTCCACAGGATGTTCATTGAACAGGGGCTGGCGCATTTGCGCTTCGAGCGAGCGCACCCTGTTGCTGCTCCAGGTAAATGCAGGATTGTAGGCGACGTTGGCGAGACTCATGGCGCTGCGCCTGACGGTCTGGCCGGTCGCACCCAAGGCCTGTGCCCGGCCGTCCGTGAAGGCGAGTTCGGTCCGATGGCAGCTCGCGCAGGCGTATCTGCCTGATGACGACAAGCGCGTGTCAAAAAATAGTCGACGGCCCAGTGCGACTTTCTCCGCGGACATCGGGTTATCCGCGGGCACCGCAGGCCGCGGGAATCCCGGGGGCAGCTGCCATTCATAACGTTGGATCGGAACCGGGTCGGCGGGGTGCGCGGCATCGATCGCCGCGCACGCCGCCAGAGCGAGGAGTAGCGAGCGAATTTACCGCAGCCCCTGTCTCCAGGGTTGTGCCGCGCCGATGGCGAGCGATGCAGTCTGCGCAGCGATACCGGCGCGTTCGTCCATCCACTTGGCGAATGCTTCGACATCGGCCGACGAGAGGCCTTGAGCATCCTTGCGGCGCTCGTCCGCCCAGCGATGCATGGCCACCATCAGTTCGTCGGCGAGCGGCCGCGAATCGCGGAACAAGGCCATGTACGCGCCCTTGGCCTCTTCGATCTGATTCAAGCCCAGGTAGGCTTCGCCGCGGTATTCGATCGCATCAGGATAGTTGGGATTGATCTCGAGCGCCTTGGCGTACGATGACAAGGCATCGTCATAATTACCCAGGTGGCGATTCGCGAATCCGAGGTAATTCCACGCCTCATACATTTTATGGTCGGCGCCCACTGCGTCGATGAACGACGACACCGAATCGCGGTAAGCCTTTTGTGCCTTATCGTGTGCTTTGGCCGCTTTTTCCGGTGTCGACGCCTTGGCCGCGTCGGCGTCGTACTCCAGCGCTTTCTTGATGTTGCGCACGCCCGCGTTGTATGCCGACTTGGCGGCATCGACCGGGCTGCGCGGCGTCGCCGTTGCCATTCCTGAAGAGCCGCCGGGGGAACCGCCGCCGTGCGCGAGGGCGATACCTACGGGAGCTACCGCCAGCGTGGCCGCGAAAACCATATGACCGAAAAAGCTTCGCATGAGAACCTCCGTTTCAATGGCTCAATTATCTCTCGCTGTGAGTACCGATCTGATTCAACTTGGTTAAAGGATGCTTCGATTCTGTTCTATTGCGGCCCAATGAGTTCCGCGGCCGGGTGTGGCAGCGCCGCAACCTGTTTCGCCGTGACTTGCGGCTTGTAGGTGTTGCCAAAATGGCTGCGCACGTAATTCACCACATCCGCGATCTGCGCATCGCTCAGGTGCGGCGGCCCGGATTGCATGTCCTGACCCGACGGATACCCAAACGGTGGCATGCCGTTGCGGCCATTCAGCACCGTGCTTGCCACAAACTGCCAAGAGACGAAATTCTTATCGGCGGCGAGCTTGGGATAGTGCCCGGCGCCGACCGCACCCTGGCCGCCCGGCATGTGACATCCCTGGCAGATGTGCTCGTAGATTTGCTCGCCGTTCAATGCGGGAAGGGTGGCCCGCGAGGTGAATAAAGGGCTCTCCGCGAAGGCGCTTGCCGCGGCGCCGATCGACAGCAGCAAAAGGAGTTTTCTCATGCCTTTTCCCCTTGTGCGACGGCACGCCGGTGCATTCGGCCGATGGCGTCGAGCGCCGAGGTTACCGCCCCTTCCTGCCAACCGCCAAGATAGGAGGCGTGCTCGCCGGCGAGGGCAATTCGTCCCTCGATCTGACACAGGTCCTCATAGTGCTTGGCTCGGGTCTCGCTCGTCCAGTTCCCAAAGCAACCCATGGCGAAGGGTGTGCGATGCCATGCCACCGCCACCCCATTCTCGAATTCCTGATGGTATTGCGGGTGAATCTGGCTGCCATAGTCAACGACGCGCTGCACGCGTTCCTGCGGCGGCATGGCGGTGAATTCCATGGCCTTCAGACCCCAAATATAGGCGCCCAACAGCACGCCTTTGCCGCGGCTTTGAAATCCGGTGTTCGGATAGCCGATTGTCTGGATTGGCAGATCGGTGTAGGTAATGCCGCCGTAAATCTGTTCGTCCTCTTCCCAGAAGCGCCGTTTGAATTGCAATCCTGCCTTGATGGCCGGTGCAGAGGGCACCGCCGAGATGGCCGCAGCCATGGACTGACTCACGTTCATCGGAATTTGAGCCAGGATGGGCAGAGGAATGGTGCATAGGCACCAGTCCGCCCGAGCAGTTTGCGGTGCGCCGGCTTCCTGGCTGCCGATGAAGGTCACGGTCACGCCGCGATCATCCTGATGGATCTCCGTCACCTTGGCGTTGTAGCGAATCAGCGGCCCCAACTCGCGGCCGAATGCCTCGCCAATTCGCCCCATTCCGCCGGCCGGTTGGAACAACGCCGTCTGCATGTCAAAGGCATCGCCGCTGGCGACTCCCGCCCAAAGACCCGATTCCAAGAGATCATGAAGCGCCACCGGCGTCGAGTGAACAGGCTTGCCGCTCAAGCCCCCGCCCGGACTTTTCTCGAAGCCGCGCCGATCGCTGGCGTGCTCATTCGCAACGTAGGTGTAATTCTTGTCGAGCGCGCCCCATTCGCGCAGCGACTCCAGCAAAATTTGTTGGTCTTCGCTGCTGACCGCCGCATCCAGCGCCTTCTGTCGTGTTGCTTTGGCCAACAACTCGGCGACATGACCCTGATAGTCCGCCTTGACCTCGCGGAAGCGTCGCGGTTTGCCGCCAAATGCGCGGCTGCTGTGAATGTAGGCGTTGTAGTTGACTTGGAAAAAGGGCTCCAGCGGAATGCCGAGGAGTTTGGTGTAGTGCATCATGCCGTGATGGTGATAGGGAATTCGCCAGGGGCCCGGATTGATGTACAAGTCCTTGTCGAACTCGCACTGCTGCGTGAGACCGCCGAGTTCGGTATACCGGTCGCCGCCGCGCAGCGTCCAATTTCGCCCGCCGGGTCTGGCGTTGTATTCGAGTACCTGAACCTTGTAGCCGGCGTTGCGCAGCTCATACGCGGCGGTCAGCCCCGCCATGCCGGCGCCGAGGATCAGCACCGAGGCATTGCGCGGTGCCCCCTGTAGATCAATCGGACCCTTGTAAGGCGACTCGGCGGCAAATCCTAAGCTGCTCATCGCCTGGTACATCGCCGCGGCCCCCGCGGTTGCGCCGACCATGTGCAACAGCTGCCGTCGTGTCAACGAACACGAACCATCCCCGTTTTCCATAGTGTTCCCGCGGCCTTTCCCGCGTTGAATACTGTTGAACTGCCGGTAATTGCGCAAGTCTTATATAATTGTGCCGTTAACGTCATTGAAGGACTTTAGGTAAGAATAGGTCGCGTCATGCAAAACCCAAGCAAGTTCCGATCATTGACCCTTGCGCTGTGCGCGAGCATGGCGCTGGCAGCCGGTGCACCCGCTTTCGCACAACATGCCGGCGGTGGTCATGTGAGTGCCGGCCGCGGTTTTGGCGGCTGGCATGGTGGTGGTGGCTGGCGTGGCGGCTATGGCGGATGGCACGGCGGATATGGTGGCTGGCATGGCGGCTACGGTTGGCGCGGCGGATATTGGGGGCCATGGGGTTGGGGATTGGGCGGCTTAGGGCTCGGCCTGTATTTCGCAACGCTGCCTTACTACTACTCGACCTATTATTGGGACGGGGTTCCTTATTATTACGCCGACAACACTTACTACCGCTGGAATGCCGGCGTTGGCCAGTATGAGACCGTGGCGCCGCCGGCTGAGTTGCGCAGTCAGGCGGGGGGCACCCAAGGGACGGCGGCCCCTGCTGAACTCATTGCCTATCCAAAGAACGGCCAAAGTCAGGAACAGCTGGGTAAGGATAAGTTCGAGTGCCACCGATGGGCCGTGGGACAAACCGGGTTTGATCCTACTCAGCCGGGGGGCGGGGCCGCGCCCGGCAACCGTTCCAACTATCAACGCGCTCAGGCCGCCTGCCTCGAAGGTCGCGGTTACAGCGTCAAATAGGCCGATTGCCGGCTGGCCGGCGTTTGGACCTCCGGCGGGGAAGGGCTAAGGACCGCTTCGCGCTTTTTTTTCGACACGCCAGGCTCGCCATGGCAAAATACCCGGCTTTTGACCCGGCCCTTGAGGCCCCCTAAAACTTTTACGGAATTTTCGCTATGGCCCGCACAACCCCGCTCTCCGATATCCGCAATATCGGCATCATCGCCCACGTCGACGCCGGCAAGACCACGACGACGGAGCGCATCCTGTATTACACGGGGCGTAAGCACACGATCATCGATATTCACGATACCAAGGATCTGAAAACCTCCACGACCACGGATTATCTGGAGCAGGAGCAGAAACGCGGCATCACCATTCAGAGCGCCGCGGTGTCCGCCTTCTGGCGCGACAAGAAAATCAATCTGATCGACACCCCGGGACACGTCGACTTCACCATCGAGGTGAATCGCTCGCTGCGTGTGCTCGACGGTGCGGTGGTCGTATTCGACGGCGTGGCCGGTGTCGAACCGCAATCCGAGACGAATTGGCGCCTCGCCGATAACTACGGCGTCCCGCGAATTTGCTACGTGAACAAAATGGACCGCAGCGGCGCCAATTTCTTGCGCTGCGTGGACATGATCAAGAAGCGCCTCGGCGCAAGGCCCTTGCCGGTGCAGATACCGATAGGCTCGGAGGACAATTTCAAAGGCATGGTCGATCTGGTTGAAATGAAGGCTCTCGTCTGGGACTCCGATGACAAGGATGCCGAATGGAAAGTGCTGGACGTGACGCCGGATCTGGCGGAGAAACTGCACATCACGGTGCCGAGCGACGTCAAGCTATTGGGCAGTGTCGCGCAGTTCCGCACGGAATTGGTCGATACCTGTCTCGAACAGGATGACGAAGCCATGGAAGCCTTTCTGACCCATGGCACGATGCCTTCCGCCGATATTCTGCGGGCGTGCTTGCGCAAGGGAACTTTGAACTCCGCCTTCACGCCGGTGCTCTGCGGCTCTTCGTACAAGAACAAAGGTGTGCAGCAGGTTCTCGACGCGGTGGTGGATTATCTGCCGGCTCCGACCGATGTACCCTCCATCAAGACCGTGGACGCGGACGGCCATCCGATCGGCGAGCGCAAGACGTCCGACGATGAGCCCTTCTCAGCGCTGGCCTTCAAGGTCATCAACGATATTTACGGCGCCCTGACCTTCATCCGGGTTTATTCGGGCGTGTTGACCAAGGGCGCTTCAGTGATGAATTCCACTCGCGGCAAGCGCGAGAAAATCGGCCGCATGGTCGAGATGTTTGCCAAGGAAGCCAATCCGGTCGAAGAAGCACGCGCGGGCGACATCATCGCCCTGGTCTCGCTCGCGGATACGGAAACGGGAGATACCCTGTGCGATGCGGCGCACGAAGTGGTGCTCGAGCGCATGCGGTTTCCCGAACCCGTCATCAGCGTTTCGGTCAAGTCCAAGGTCAAGGCAGAGCAGGAAAAATTCGGCAGCGCCTTGGGCAAAATGGTGCGTGCCGATCCATCGCTGCATCTGGAAACCGACCGCGAGACCGGCCAGACGATTTTACGCGGCATGGGCGAGTTGCACCTCGAGGTGACGCTGGATCGCATGCGCACGGAGTTCGGCGTGGAAGGCATCATGGGCGAACCGCAGGTGGCGTACCGAGAGACCATCACCAAGAAAATCACCGAACAATACATTCACAAGAAGCAGACCGGCGGTTCCGGGCAATTCGCCGAAGTATGGATCGTGTTCGAGCCCCTGGAACGCAGCTCGGGATTTGAATTCGTCGACGAGACCGTCGGCGGCTCGGTGCCGCGCGAATTCGTGCCCTCGGTCGAGAAGGGCCTCAAGGTACAGAAGGAAGACGGCGTGCTCGCGCACTACCCCACCGTGGACTTCAAGGCCACGCTGATCGACGGCAGCTTCCATGATGTCGACTCCAACGCCATGACGTTCGAGATCGCCGCCAAAGCCGCTTTCCGCGAGGGTATCCGCAAAGCCGCGCCGATCCTGCTCGAACCGGTCATGAAAGTTGAAACCGTGACGCCGGGAGACTATCTCGGCGATGTGATCGGCGACATCAACCGCCGGCGCGGAGCCGTGCAGGACCAATTGGAGCGGGGCACCAATATTGCGGTCGTCGCGATCGTGCCGCTCTCGGAGATGTTCGGCTACATCGGTCAGTTGCGCGGCATGACGAGCGGCCGCGCGTCGTACACCATGGAGTTCTCACACTACGAACCGGTTCCGCGCAACGTGGCGGACGAAGTGATCGCGGAAGTGGCGAAGGCCAAGGCGGCGTTGACGGCGTGAGAAGATTTGCCAAGGAGTGATTTTGTGCTTTACAGCAGCGAAATCCCGGTTTATCTTCCGCGACGTTTCCGGTCATAAAGGTCGACCTTGTGAGTTGTTGTTCGAGTGGCAATCAACGCCGCAGACGCGTGCGCGCTCTGGCTCGATAACGCTTAAGGTTCGCCGTTAGCGTCGTCCTGCCTTTTGACGCGCGGGACGATTCCCACATCATCATCGATCGATTCGACGGCGGCTCGGCTCGAGGCCGGGCCGCTTCCATTCGTTCGTGTGTTCGCATCAACCGCGAGTCGTACCTCTTTGGAGAACGACGATGGTTAAACTGCTCAAAAGCTTCGCAGACGATCCGCGGGTCAAACAGTTGGGACCGGGCCTCATCACGGGCGCGGCGGACGACGATCCGAGCGGCATTGCGACCTATTCCCAGGCCGGAGCGCAGTTTGGCTACAGCATGCTGTGGACGGTCCTGTTCACCTACCCGTTGATGGTGGGCATCCAAATGGTCAGCGCCCGTCTTGGGTTCATCACGGGCAAAGGCCTGGCCGCGAACGTGAAGGCGGTGTTTCCGCGGCCGGTGCTTTACGGCATCGTCGGCCTCTTGTTGATCGCCAACACCATCAACATCGCCGCGGATATTGCGGCCATGGGCGAGGCGCTGCGCCTTTTGTTGGGCGGCTCCGCGCACCTGTACTGCGTGTGCTTCGGCGCGCTCTGTCTCGTCCTGCAGGTGTACCTACGCTATGAGACCTATGTCCGCTACTTGAAGTGGCTGACCCTGGCGCTGTTGTCCTATGTCGCGGTGATTTTCACGATTCACGTGCACTGGGCTGCCGTCATCAGTGAAATGATCGTGCCGCGGCTGTCCCTGAATCACGACACCATCACGATGATCGTCGCACTGTTCGGTACCACCATCAGCCCCTATCTCTTTTTCTGGCAGGCCGCGCAGGAGATGGAGGATTTGCGGGCGACGAATTCCCGCAACGGCGGCGTGTCGATGCTGCCGCACACCTCCGATGTCGCGCGCGGGCACCTGCGGCGCATCCGATGGGACACCTATGTGGGCATGGGGTTTTCCAATCTCATCGCCTTTTTCATCATCCTGAGCACGGCGGCGACCCTGCATGCGGCCGGTACCACGGACATTCAGACTTCCGCGCAGGCCGCAGAAGCGCTTCGCCCCCTGGGAGGGCCGATGGCATTCCTGCTGTTCAGTCTGGGGATCATCGGCACCGGCATGCTGGCGGTGCCGGTGCTGGCCGGGTCGGCGGCGTATGCGGTCGCCGAGAGCTTTGATTGGCAGTCGGGCATGGATCGAAAGTTGCCGGAGGCTTTGGGGTTCTACGGCATCATCGGCATCGCGACCATCGGCGGCGTCGCCCTGACCTTCACCCACTTGGATGCGGTGCGCGCGCTGGTATGGAGCGCGGAAATCAACGGTATCATCGCGGTGCCGATCATGGCCGTCATGATGATTCTGGCTTCGCGTGCGGACGTCATGGGCAGCTTCGTGATCCGCCCGCGCCTGCGCCGTTTGGGATGGGCGGCCACGGGCGTGATGGCGGTGACGGTGGTGGCCATGATGAGCACCGGTTAGACGGGGCGATGCTGCGGAACCTGTACACTAGAGTTCCGTGACCGGCCCGAAATCAACCAGCAATCCTTCAGCAACCGCGGCCGCAGTGACCCCCACCGACGAGCGCAGCAATCGCCTGAATACCAAGGCTGCGGGCATCATCGGCCTGGCGGTCATGTGCAGCCGATTGCTGGGACTGGTGCGCGAGCAGATTTTCGCGGCGCTGTTCGGCGGGGGCATGGCGATGGATGCCTTCACGGCCGCTTTTCGCATACCCAACCTGCTGCGCGACCTGTTTGCCGAGGGTGCGCTGTCCACGGCGTTCGTCACGACATTCAGCAAGACGATCGCACGCGGCGGCGACGAGGATGCCTGGCGGCTGGCGAACAAAGTAGCGACCCTGACGGCGTTCGTATTGGGGCTTTTGTGCGTGGCAGGAATGGTGTTTTCCGAGCAGCTGGTCGCGTTGCTGGCGCCCGGATTCGATGCCGAGAAGGCCGCGTTGACCGCGCGTCTGACGCGCATCATGTTTCCCTTCATCCTGCTGGTGTCGCTGGCCGCCCTGGTGATGGGAATGCTGAACGCCAAGAACCGATTTGGCGTGCCGGCCATGGCGTCGAGTTTCTTCAACATTGGGTCCATTGTCGGCGGCGTGGCGCTCGGCTTTTGGATCGATCCGCATTTTGGTCCACGCGCGCTCATCGGGTTGGCGTTTGCGACCGTGATCGGCGGCGCTCTGCAGCTCGCCGTGCAGCTGCCGTCGCTTGCGCGTTTGGGCTATCGCTTTCGCCCCGACATTCACTGGCGCGATCCGGGAGTGAAGGCGATATTGCTTCTGATGGGACCGGCTGTGATTGCCGCCAGCACGACGCAGTTCAATGTCTTGATCAATTCCATGTTCGCGTCGACCCTGGGTGATGGCGCGATTTTCTGGCTGGCGGTGGCATTTCGATTGATGCAATTGCCGCTCGGGCTGTTCGGCGTCGCCTTGGGAACGGTCACGCTGCCGTTGTTGTCGCGATTGGTGGTCGCGGGACGCATGGATGCATTTCGCAGCGAACTGGCGCGCGCAATGCGATGGGCGATGCTGCTCACGCTGCCCTCGATGGTGGGGCTCATGATGCTGGCCGAGCCGATTATTTCAGTGTTGTATCAGCATGGGAAATTCGATGCCTACCAGGCCGCGCAGGCCGCCGGCGCGCTGCGCTTCTACGCCATTGGCCTGGCCGGCTACGCGGCGCTCAAAGTGCTCGTCAATGCCTTCTACGCGTTGGACAGACGCAAGACACCGATGCTCGTGAGCTTCCTGGCGGTCGGGCTCAACCTGCTGCTCAACTGGCTCTTTACCTTTCGATTGGGGTGGGGGCATCGCGGCCTCGCGTTTTCCACCGGATGCATCGCGACCGTCAATTTCGTGCTGTTGTACTTGTTGATGCGGGCGCAGCTCAAGGGCCTCGAATCGCGGCGCTTCCTGATATTGCTGGCGAAAGTGGCCGCGGCAAGCGCTGCGCTGATTGCAGTGTGCGCGGCCTCGTCGCGTTGGCTGCTGGCGGATTGGCAGCATCAGGCGCTGCTGCCGAAAATCGCAGCGCTGCTCGCGACGGTCATCGCCGGCGCCGGCGTGTTCGCCGCCTGCGGCATATTGCTGCACATCGAAGAGCTGAAGGAATTGCGCGACGCCTTCAAGCGGCGCTTCGCGCGCTAGCCGGCGAAATTTCTCTCAGGGATTTCGCTGCGGAATCGTATTGCCGCGTTGCACCGCCGGGCGCATCGAGAATGCGTTCAGCGCCCGCGTGACATGCGGGAAGGCAGTAATTCCTACAAGATCGCCGGCATTATAAAAACCGGTCAGGTTGCCGACCCAGGGAAAAGTACTGATGTCAGCGATGCTGTAGTCATCGCCCATCAGCCACTGGTTTTGGCCTAAGCGTTGGTCGAGCACGCCGAGCAGGCGCTGAGATTCGCCGACATAACGCTGCAGAGGACGCTTATCCTCATAGTCCTTGCCGGCAAATTTGTGGAAAAACCCGATCTGACCAAACATGGGCCCGATTGCGGACATCTGGAACATCAGCCACTGCAGAGTCCGATATCGTCCGGCAGGATCGCGCGGCATGAATTGCCCGCTCTTTTCGGCCAAATAAAACAGGATCGCGCCGGATTCAAACAACGCCAGGGGTTCCCCTCCCGGCGCGTTGGGATCCAGGATGGCGGGTATTTTGCCGTTGGGGTTAAGCGACAGAAACTCCGGCGTTTTCTGATCCTGGGTGTCGAAGCTGACGAGATGCGGCTCGTACGGCAGACCGGTCTCCTCCAACATGATCGAGACTTTGACCCCGTTGGGAGTCGGCAGCGAATACAGCTGAATTCGCTCCGGGTGGCGCGGCGGCCACTTTCGGGTGATGGCAAAGGAAGAAAGGTCGTTCATTGCCGCGGCTCCTCGAGCATTTGCGCCCTCGCTGACACGATAAGTGAATATTGTAAAATCGCTCACCGAAGCCACCCGAAGTGGTGCCGGCAAGATCAGCTATGATAGCGGCGATCGCATCGACTAGCCGGAGGGTGCCATGAAGTTACACCTGCCATTGATGATTTTGCCGACGCTGATGGCTTGCACGCTGTGTGCATCGCTGGCCGCCGCCGTGCCGGTCTCTCGTCTCGAAGTTCGCGTCGTAACCGGTGCGGCGGAACTGAGCGCCGGCAGCGACTTGGAATTGCGAATTTACGAGGCCGGCAAAAGCGTACGGCGGCTGCCGCTCGTGCATGGCGAGGCGTGGCTGCCGGCGTCCACGCATTTGATTCCGGTTAAGCTCAACGATGCGCTCGAGCCGCGCAACGTGCAGCGTTTTGCACTGTACTACCGTGCGGGCAGTCCCCTGGCGCCGGCATGGGAAGTCGTCTCCGCCGATGTTGAATTGCCCTCCGGTCAGGGAGCTCCGAAACGCTTGCTCGACACGACATTGTCCGGCGTGATCTCCAAACAAGGAGAACTCGCCACGGTGGAGCGCGACCAGGCTTCCATGGCCTGCAGCAGCGATGCGGATTGCGATGACCGCCGCACCTGCAACGGCAAGGAGCGCTGTGCACCGCGTACGGCCGGCGCCGATGCGCGAGGGTGCGTCAAGGGCACGCCGGTGGTCTGCCCCGTGAACCAGATTTGCGGCGAGAGTGTCGGCTGTCACGGCACGACCGCGCTAAAGACTTTCACGCCGGACGCCGACCCGCCCAAACCGGACGCTGACCCGCCCAAACCGTGATCGATCTGCGCAGCGACACGGTAACGCGGCCGACGTCGGGCATGCGCGCGGCCATGGCGG
>DATHKV010000107.1:0-10175 GCA_035488895.1 Steroidobacteraceae bacterium | reverse complement strand
TTATGGTTGGTAGTTTTCCTTGATCGTGATCCCGGCTTCCGGGACATAGGCGCCATCGCGCTCTATCGGCTGACCATCGTTGCCCGGCGTCTTGCCGCGCTTGATCTGCTTCATCATCTCGTCCAGCCGCAGCTTCTCTTTCCGCTTATCGGCCTCGTCATATTCCTTCAGCTTCTTGCACAGGAAAAAGCGCAAAGGCTTGCCGAACTGGTCGACGCCCGCATGGCGTTCGATGCGCGTTCCGGCACCGGTCTGCCGGCCATCCTTGGCCAGCTCGTGGTCTTCCACGAAATCCCAATCGTCGTGCACCGTCTTGTTCTCAAGACGCCCCGGCCGATCCGCTATCCAGTGGTAGCGATAGAGAGGATCGTTCTTCATGTGATCGGGGATCGACAGCCGCAAATGCGAGTTGACGCCCATGTCCTGACGCCTGCGGCGCACGGCCTTGGTTTCTTCCGCACGGGCGCGCGGCGGCATGGTCGGCTCTTTCGGCGGCCGGCCTGGACCGCGCCTGATTTCAAGATCGGTCATCTTCCCCACCATCTGCCAATTTCAACAGAACCCTCAATGAGGGTCACCATCCTGTCATGCAGGCGTTCGCTTCTATCGATCGTCACGCGCAACGTTCTTCCGCGCTTAATCTCTTTGGCCCGCACCTCAATCTCATAAAGCACTTCCCAGCCCCTATCTGCCCTCTGCGCCGGCCATTCCAGTCGCACAGGCACGACAACCGTCCGCATCTGCATCTATTGGCTCCAATAGGCTGCGGCGGCGTCCGCCTTGTCCTTGTACAGGCCCTCTTTAATGTGGCCCTCCATCACCCGGCGCTCTTCGCCCGGAATATCCGTGAAGCCCTTGCCCTTCGGGGCGGCAGCGGTGCGCTGCCCAGCCTCCACCGCGCTATGGCCGTTCTTGGCCGCAGGGGTCTTGCTGAACTTCTCGGGAAAGCGCCGGATTATCTCGGCGCGCGTCTTGGCGAGGTTTTCGGCTATCGTCAACCCCGGCTCGTCTTCCATGAGCTGCTCGTGGATGCCCTCGGCCGCCCGGTTCAGCATCTTACTTTTGGTAAACCAGGGGTTTTCGCTCACCCATCGCTCAACATCAGGATGCGGCGCCTTGGCCTTCGCCGGCTCTTCCTTGGCGGTAGGCTTCCCGGCCTCCTGCTCCGCTTCGTAAAGCTGCTGCTCCATCTGGTTTTGGCGGTCATATTCCGCCGTGTCCCCAACTTCGACAGCAGCGCGGCGAGCGGCCTCGATCTCGCCGTACATCTTCTTGCGCTGGACCTTGTTCAGCGTCTCCATCTTCGTAAGGCGCTGTTCGAACGCGGTCTGATCGGCCGTGCGCTGCTGCTCCAGCTTGCGAAGCTGCCGCTCGGTCTGCCCAAGCTGCTTGCGCAAATACGCCGGATTGCCGCGCTTCACATATTCGTCGGCGTCGATCCAATCCGAGGGATCGCCGCGAAACTCGGCCTTCGGCGCCCAGCCCTGCTCACGGGCGGTGGTTTCGACCTGCGACGGCTCATCGCCGCCGTCTTCACCTTCGGCCGCCTGGGCCTCGTCCTCGCCCTCTGGGGCGTCGTCTTCATCTGCCATGGGCATTAAAAAACCCGCGATAAGCGGGTCGTCCTCTCAAGTTTGGTCCGTCATCTCAATGCAGCGTCTGAAACTCGCCCGGATATTTCTTCCGCACGATCGCTTCGACCTGCGCTAGATTCTGCTGCAACGTCAGGTTCGGCTCATCGCGCATCAGCCGCGCGTGCTCGACTTGAGCCATTTCATTCAAGAAGCTGTTTTCCAGATACCATTTATTGTGCATCGCCCATTTGTGGACGATCACAACCTCGCCCCATCGGTCCTGAGCGGGCGTAAGCTGCTTGATGCGGCGCCCCTTCCATCGCATGCCCAGCTCAGTGGCGAACGCGCCAATCAGGAAACTGCAAATGACCAGCAGGGCATAGGTCACGATGATGAAGATCAGGTCGCGCATGGCAAGCCAATCGTTATCGTTATTACGGCCTCATCCAAGGCAGCCGACGCCGTGATTCTCGATCCCGTGACTTGGGGGCCTTCGGAGAAATCATCACCATCTTCCGCTGACCACACTCGCCACTCCCAAGGTCGGGGGCTGCCAGGGAATATGCACTCAACTTCAATCCTAAATTTCATCCCTAAAACTCCAGCACCGCCACGATATCCTTATCGTTCAGCAGCCGGTATTCGCGCGGCTCTTCATGGCCACGCTCATTGACCACCGGCTTGCCGGCCACCAGCATCCCGGCATAGCGCGCGAATACGATCCGCTCGCCAATCACGGGCAAGCGGCTGGTGGCCGGCCAGTCGTGATAGCTGAACGCGGCTGGCGACATGGCGATAATGCGGCCCGTCACGCTCCCATGCGCATACATCGCGGCATAAGCTTCCGGCACGGCGATATTGGAGCGCCGCGCACGGATCTGCGTTTCGCTCTCGTCCGGCAGCACCAGCACCTTGAACTCAGTCGGGACGATGCCGCTATCGTTAATGCGCACGAGGTCCTCGGCGACGATGTTGGGGTCAGCTTCATCGGGCATTATCGCACCAAGGGCGCGGTGATATGCGTCGCTCTCTTCCTTTGTGCATGGCTCCAGCATGTTTTTCAGATAAACAGGCTGAAACGATCCAGCCTCGGCCGCGTCGCTTTGGGCGTTACCCCATGTCGCGACGGGAATCGTCTCGGGGGTCGTTTCATTCATGCGCCAGTGTCTCCCTCAGCCCGGCACTTGTCGCCGTAAGCCTTCGCGCGAGCATCGGACTCCGCTTTCAATTCATCGTAACCAGGATCGCCGAGCCGATAAGTCTTGCCATGCGCATCAATCGTGCCCTCCTCCTTGAGGGGTGCTAACCCGAAACCGCGTCCTTCCGTCATTCCTGCATCTCCATCGTCTTTTCGATGTCTGTGATATCTATGCCGCGCACCCAGTCGAGCGTCTCATAGCGCTCCCGGCACGACGTCCAGTCCTCATCCGCTGCAACGCCTTCCCAGGCGCGAAGCTCATAGGTGCGCTTGGTGCGCGCCATCTCCGCTTTCAGGAATGTGTCCATGAACCATTCGGTGACCAGCGAGGCGCGCCACTGCTCGAAGTCCTCGGGGGAGGGTTTCATTTCACATTCGCCAGCAAGGCGCAGTCGATGGTGACAGCGTATTCGTCATCGCCAACCATGCCTGGCAATTCGGCTCGCTTCCCCACGATCAGCAGCCGCCCATCAGTCAGCTCATAAACGGCCGGACACGTTGCCGGAACGCAGCGCAAATGCTCCGGGGTCAGATTCTTCATGCCGCCTCGCCTCGCTCCTCATGCAATCCACCAGCAAATCCGCATGGCCCGTAATAGCGCATCACGCTGCACGGAAGAGTCTCAGCAACATTCCCAGTCGTCGGATCAATCCACCCGCAAGCGGCGAGGCAATTAAGCTGTTTTTCATACCATTCAGTGGTCGCGCCGGGCGCGCAGCGCAGATAACTCTGTGCTTCACAATGCTTGCAATTGATGCAGAGCGGCATCGCCTTCATGCCGAATGGATCGTCATTCATGCCGCCTCGCCTCTCTCAGCAGCCTCTTGCTGCTTTTCCTTCAGCGCCATCTCGCGCTCCGCAAGCGCCGCCTCATGCGCCGTCTTGGCGTTCTGCAAGCGCTGCGTTTCGGTGGCCAGCGCCTGATCCTGGTCCAGATGCCCG
Source organism: Steroidobacteraceae bacterium (assembly GCA_035488895.1). Lineage (GTDB taxonomy): Bacteria > Pseudomonadota > Gammaproteobacteria > Steroidobacterales > Steroidobacteraceae > Bog-1198. The sequence goes on along the minus strand of DATHKV010000107.1, from coordinate 6,461 downwards.
GACATCACCGCCGCATGGTCCATCGCCGTTTGCTGATGGATCGATTGCGTTTCGACCGAGGTCTTCTCGGCAATCGACAGATCCTTCATCGCCGATGCCTTCTTCTTCTGCACTTCGGCCTCGGCATTGGCCTGCATCAGCGGATCGGGGCCTTCCGGCGTCGGCTTGATGAGCTGATCGATGTCCTCGATGTTCGCCGCTATGAAAATGCGGCGCAGGCCCTGCTCCGTATTCATGTTCGGGTGGCCCATATTGGACTCGATAATCTGCGCCTTGGCCATCTTCTGCATGTCCGTGACCTGGCTCGGATCGGCAACCGGCACGATATCGCAGTTCTCATATTCGTAATCGCCGGCCATAGTCGGGCGCTCGAGATGCACGGCGAGCTGCGGCGGAAGTTCCTGAGGGGCACCGCCTCCGCCAGCCCCTCCACCGGGCTGTTGCGCCTGGGGGGCTTGGGCGGCAGCACCTGCGGAGGATGCCGTCGCGGTACCGCCGCCCATTGCCTCACCGGCCATCGCTCCGGGAGCTTGCGGGGCGCCGCCACCTCCGGCGCCAGTTCCTGGCTCCATCGGCGGGCCGCCATTGTGGCCCATCATCAATTGCTGCTTGAACTGCTCGACGGCCTGCAACACCTGCGGCGATGGCGACCAGTCGATAATGCGTTGGTATTCTTCCTCGTCCGGATAACGCCGGTTGAGCTCATAGAGCAGCCTGAATTCCCGCGCGAGCGAGCGGAACAACCGCTTGATGATCGAGGTAAAGACCTTCAGGCCCTGCTCAATCAGCGCCAGGAGCGTCGTCGGCTGCATGGTCTGCGCATGCGCGTCGCCGGTGAGCACGTCCTGGACGCTGGCGATCTGCTTGCCCGCGTCGATCAGCAGCCCAAGCAGTTGAAACAGTGTGGATGACGGGCCTGGGAAATTATGCGGCACGATGGCATCGCGGATATTCTTGCCCGGCACATTGAGCTGCGTCCACTCGTTCATCGCAATGCGGATTTGCGCCTTTTTCAGGTTCATGCCAGAGCCGAGAAACCCGCCGCCTGAATTCTGAAGGTGCGCCGCGTCGATCATCAAGTTGAGCGAGGTGTTGACCCCTTCGCCGATCGCGCGCAGCAGGCGCCCGAAACCGATGCCGTAGAAGCCGCCATTGGGATCCGGCAGGAAGGGGAAGTGCACGAAGTAATCGCGGCGCGGAATGCGCACGATCACGCCGTCCTCACGCACCCTGGTCTTTTGCAGGTCGTAGTTAGACACGACCCGCACGCACTTGCCTGAATCCTTGTGCACCGTGACGATCCAGGGCTCGCGCAGTCCATCGCCGTCCAGGTCCTCGAAGCGATGCTGCTCGAGGAACACATGCGGCGCGTCGCTGTCGCTCGGGCTGTCCGTCTTGCCGTCAGGGCGCGCTATGCCAGGCGTGCCGCCGGCCGATCCATATTCGAACTCGAGGAACGTCTCGCCGCGAATGCGCTCTTCGATCTGATACGGGTAAAGCTCGATCTCGTGCGTAATGCGCGGCACATCGCGCAAGGACTTGGTGTTCTGATTGACCACCACATTCATGGCCGAGATGAAATCGGAGCAGTTCTTGCTGTTCTCGACGTCGCGATAGACCTTCTTGAACCCGTCGCCCAACACCGGAAGCTGGTGGCACATGGTGTCGGTTTCGTCTTCCCAGCCGTCCATTTCCTTCAGGATCTGGTACGACATGTGCGTCGAGACGCGCTCGGCCCGCGCCTGCTTCAGCCCCATGGGATCGGGGCCGATGACCTTGATCTTCACGATTTTATCGCCCGGCACCATCGCCGGATAGGACCGCGCCCCGAACTGCAAGGCGGAGTTGGTGAGGATCGGGTATTTGATGTTCGAAGCTTTTTCGAACGGGTAGTTCTTCACCTCGGATTTCTGCAACACGGCATCCATGGACAGCCGCGCCTCTTCCTCCCAATCCGAGCGTGACGCCTTGTCGATGGTGTATTCGTCGATGACGCGCGAGGCCATGGCGCTCAGCACATCCTCGGCCAGCTCCCCGGCGATATTGGCGCTCTCGTCCCACTTCTGAAGCTGTTCGAGCGGGTGCGGCTTTTGCTGCTGCTCTTCGGCAGGCACAGCTTCGCCCTCGCCGATCTCCTGATCGTCGATAGGATAGATTTGGGGGAGAGCCATTAGCTTTTGGACGGCCTTACTTCTAATTCGCCACTTGGCTTGCGGATGATTGTTTCACCCTCGCCAGCACGCACGACGCCGTCGCTCGTTGCCACGTCGCAGCACGCAAATACTTTGCCAGCCCACACGCCAAACTGCGGCGGAAGCGGCCCAGCCTCGTACGTCGTGATGGCTCCGCTTGCGACGGCTTCGGCAAACCAACTTGGCCATGCGAACCCAGGGGCGACGCGAACGGATTCGATGGGGTAGATTTGGGGGAGGGCCATTAGTCGTTCAGGTCAGCTTCAAGCTGAGTTGCGGCCTTGCGGAGTAATTCACGGTCGTCATCATCAAGATGAGTGAGGGAAACCAGCTCACGCAGCTCTCGGATCATCTCGCGGATTTCAGCTACGTCCATCTCAATACCCCGTCTCTGCTGACCGGCCGCGATTGCGCTGCCATGGGTCGTCGTCTTCATGATCTTCCGGCGGCAGGCACGCATACAGCATCCCGGTCATGACCAGGTAGCGCATGTCGTCCATGCCGTGGTCGTTCTCTTTCACGACCTTGCCCTTCTCATCACGCCGGTAAATCCGGTATTCGCTCTGCCAATTGACGCAGTTGCGGAACACCTTGAGACGCCCGGACGACATGCGGCGATAGCAAGCCAGAATGCCTGCCTCGACGCTGTTGTCAGCCTCGACAAGATTGAGCCCAAGCGCGCGATATTCGTCGATGAGCTTCGATCCGTCCTTCTGATTGCTGCCGGCCGAGGCGGGATCGATCGCGCCCCATATCCAGGCGCCGCGCTGCTTGATCGCATCGGCGTGAACCTGTGGCGGCTGCTGGCCCATGTAATGTTCGGAATAAATATAGACCACGTCGCTTTCGCGATCCCACGCGCCCCAGTGCGCCGATGTGATCTTCCACCCGACATCGAGCCCGTAAGCCTTGGGCCAATAGTCCGGGATTTCGAATGGATCGACGACGATCTGCTTCTCGTCAATCGGATAGATACGTCCCGAGCCGAGCATGGGCACGCCCTCGGCACGCGCATCACGCTCATGCAGCGGAAAGGCGTCGAGCAACTCGTCCTTTTGCTGGCGCGAAAGGTGCGGCACGTCATTCCACCCGATCTGAACGCAATATCGGCTCAATTCTTCACGCTTGGCGCGGCGGCGGGCGCCATATGCGGCATGTAGCGCAGCACCACGTTGGACAGCCCCTCAAGCGGCGTGAAGGTGCATATCATGCTGCCTGAAGTCGTCATGAGCCTAGCCATGCATTCGCTGTAGACATCTTCCGGCGGTTCCTCATCCATCCAAATCAAGTGCTTGGCCGTGCCCTGGAATTTCTTCCGGCCCTGATCGTAGGACTTGAAGCCGAGGTAGCTAGTCCCACCGCTCGCATGCTTAACGCGCACCGTGTCGACCGCTTGCGCCGTACCCTGCCGATGCGTCGGATTGCCGATGATATTGGCGCCGGGGAGCAGTCCCGTGCCGTACTCGCCAAACGGCCCGAGCAAGATGAGCTGCGGAATGTCACGCGTCGTCTCGCCCGTATCACCCGCAACCCACGCATTGATCGCGTGATCGAAGCGCCGGCCAGGCCACCAATCCGGATAGAGCCCGGTGAGGTGCAATGCGGTCTCATAGCCACCGAGCCCGAACGATTTGCCAACGCGATTGGCGGCGACCGCCGCGCGCTCATGATGCTCGATGCCAGCGGCGAAGAATTGAATATGCTTGGGATACAGCTCACGGCGAAGCGGACCTTCGTCGGGATAGATGGTGAAGAGCTTGCGGCGCTTGGCTCGATCAATGGACGCTTGAAGCGCCTCCATCGCCGATATCAACGCCGAGCGCTCTGGCCTCTCGGAGAGCTGCAATAAACTGCTGTCTGATTTGATCATCGCTCATGTCATCGTAATGATTAACGTTGACATCAAGCTCCTTCGGCATGATCGCTACCATAGAACGAAGAAACGCGGCTGGGTCTTCTTGAATAACTTGCGCTAGAACTTGAGCGCCGTTAGTTTCCCATGCTCGTTGCATGTCCTCGATGAACTCACGCGCAAGTTCCTTGCGAGGAGAACCTTTCGGTCGACCATTTTTATTGCCTGCCCACTTCTCGCCAGCTAGAAACTGGCCCCTTGCGCCGCGTTCATCAGCCATAGACCGATCAACACCCCGCCTTGCCCTTGCCGCCCTTTTTGCCACCAGCAGGAGGCATGGCAGGCTTGGCACCGCCTTTTTTGTCGGTCGCGGCTGGCTTGGTCTTCATCGTGCGTGGCCTCCTGGGCATGAAAAAACCCGCTTTCGCGGGCTCGGGCATAATTCTGCAATTTGAGATTTAACGTAATTCTGTGTCGTTTTGAAAGTCAAGGGGGAATCTGACATTCCATCATCCTACCATCAAACCAACTGCCCCGCCACTCCAGCTACGGCCTCCAGAAACGCCCGGCGCTTGTTTCGAGCCCCGGCGATGAGCCGCTCGCCATACTGCGCCGCCGACAATGCCCCCTCAGAGCCGTTTTGGAGGGCCGTGAAGGCCGGGAGGATTTTCAGGCTGTCAGCACTCAGGCGAGAGCGTCTCCAGGCGTGTGCGGCCAGCTGTGCCATCCAGGCATCGGGGATCGAGGCCGACTGACCCCCGCCACCGCGTCCCAGATCCCAGCTTGCGGATTTCAGCCGTCCCGAAAGCATCTCCTCGCACAACGCCCATTCCTCCAGCGCGCGGGCTTCCTCATCGCTGACCATCCGATCGAGCTCGGTGAGCTGAACGTTCCCGGACTTGGCCATGTCCATGCGCAGCGCATACGGTGTGAGCGGGGGCTGCTGCCGGACAGGGCGATGCGAGCGCTCACGAGCGGCACGGCGCCGATCGTTGCGCGATTGCCTGACCGAGAGCGGCGCCCCCAATGCGGCGATGCGAGCGCGGCGATGGCGAACGCGAGTGACGCCGTCGAGGATGGCGTTGAACCCGGCGGAGATGGCGTGGCGAAGTTCGTCGTCGGTGAGGGTCATGGGCGCTTCTCGAATTTGCCGCACCAATCTTCTTCGAGAGTCGTTGGCCAGCGACGACCTGGATTTTGCGTAGCCCTGTCTGGCGCCGTTGCGCGCGGTGCGCTTACCCGACAATTGCCCCGCTGAATGAAGTCCTCAACCTCATGGCCGATGCTATCGGGGCGCCGCGAAAATCCGTCACGAACGATGGTGTGAATTGAGAAGCTGTTATCCGCGTGCTTCCTGTCCAAAGCCTCTTGCAAGCCTATCGTCAGCGGCGCCCAAAATTTACAATCCAAGCATTTCATTTCACCCTCATAGGTTTCCCATAATTATCTCGCGTCACCCGGTATCGAGGGGCGTTACACAGGGGGATACCCTTCGGGTATATCCCCCCCCATGTAACGCACCCCCGTTACAACCGTTACGACTGTTACGTTACAGCCTATGTAACGCCTGTAACGCCAACCTAAGCGTGTGGCCATATCCACTCTTCCACCTCAATCTTTTCGAACAAAAATGATCCCTCCCGTGCCTTTTTAAGACCGCGATGCCACGCCACCCGCTTAGCGCTGCTTTCATCCTTCGTCAGGGATTCCTCGCCCGTTACCCAGGCCGTCACAAAAGCGTCGCGGACCGACAAAAGCGGAACCGCCACGAGGTTAGGACGCTCTTTTCCAAACGGATGTTGATAGTCCATAGCCGCCTTCACAAATGCCTTGTGGAAGCTGTTTTCAATTTCGCTAGTCACGGTTTGTTTTTTGTAGATTGCGGACATGACGTGGCACTCAGTAGCTTCATCACCATAAATGTCCTTGCCAAATGACATGACGCCCAAATCGAAGCCGAACACGTCGCCCTCAACGCCTAGCCGATTTTTCTCCAGCACCATGCGACGATTGCGAACGGGCGCCTCAGGCCCCTCTTTGTCACCCAAAAAAATTCGACTATGATCGCAATTCGCACGCCATCCAGAGCCACCCCTAAGCCCAGAATCCGCATTCTTTCCAAAGTGATGAACGCCAACAATTACCACGTCCAAAATTTCGTTGAATTCGCGCAGCGCCCTACTGATATCGGCAATTTCCGCATTGCTATTTTCGTCCTTCATCGGACAGCTGGCGGAAATCGTATCGAGAATTACACACCCCAATCGAGCGCCGTACCGATCCAGAAAAATATTATTGAGATTTACGAGACGCCCGATCATGGCCGCTCTTTTTTTGACATCCCGAACGTCGATATCGTTGCGGCGATAGAGAGCCAAGGGCAGGGGCTGCCCCTCAAGCTTGCGATGCCGGCGCGC
>DATHKV010000106.1:0-11325 GCA_035488895.1 Steroidobacteraceae bacterium | reverse complement strand
ACATGGAGGAAAGTCCGGGCTCCACAGGGCACGGTGCCAGGTAACGCCTGGGAGGCGCGAGCCTACGGAAAGTGCAACAGAAAGATACCGCCTAAGTGCCGCGCAAGCGGCGCCGGTAAGGGTGAAATGGTGCGGTAAGAGCGCACCGCGCGGGTGGCAACACCAACGGCACGGCAAACCCCACCTGGAGCAAGACCAAATAGGAAAGCGAGCGGCTTAAAACACCGCTACATGTGGTCCACATGGGCTTTCGGGTAGGTCGCTTGAGCTGCGCGGTGACGCGCATGCCAGAGGAATGACTGTCCCAGACAGAACCCGGCTTATCGGCCGACTCCTTTTTAGCCGCTGCGCGGCAACTGTTCCCGGGGCCCAAGGGGCCCCGCCCGGAAGCGCGGCCCAACAACCAAAAAGAGTGCTTGCGCGCGAACATTTCCCGGAGCGGAGGCGGCCCCGCCCCAGAGATTGGGTGTTAAGAAAAGCAGAATCCGTTTTGCGCCCACCTTTTCGCGAGTCAAGCCGACCTCGCTCGGCGAAAGTGCTACTTAAGAGCAGGATCGCCGAACTTCGCCGAAGATGGCGACAATTAACTCTTGTTAATTTTTCAAGGAAAATCTCATAAGAGATTGATTCCTCTCACCCCTGCGATCGCATCGCGCCAAGACTGTACAAAATGTGACCTAAGTCACTGTCGGCACGGGTTTTTTTTACCATAAGGCGTTGACAGTGCTCTCCTTCGCTCCCTATAGTGGTGACCGGTGGGAAATTGTGGGAGAAAATGGGTTTTCTGGCCCATCAAAGTATGTTTCGGGGAGCCAACAAACTAACGCTCGATGCCAAAGGCCGGCTGGTGATGCCCACCCGCTATCGGGACCGGCTACAGGAGCGCTGCGGGGGCAATTTGGTGGTAACCGTCGATAAAGATCAGTGCCTGTTGATCTACCCCCTGCCGGATTGGGAAGACATCGAACGCAAGCTCAACAAATTGCCCACCTTGAACCCCCAGGTGAGGCGCTTGCAGCGCTTGATGATCGGCCATGCCACGGACTTGGAACTGGATTCGCACGGGCGAATCTTGCTGCCCGCCAATTTGCGCGAGTTCGCTCAATTGACGCGCGACGCGATGCTGATCGGGCAAGGAATGCGATTCGAATTGTGGGATGAGGCGCGCTGGAACGAGCGACGCGACGAATGGTTGGCAAGTCCGGAAAGCACCACGGACCTGCCGGCTGAACTTGACACGTTGTCGTTCTAACCGGTCGGTGCGGTGGAAGAAATTGCGGGGGTTCACACCGCAGTCCTGTTACCTCAGGTTCTGACGGCGTTGAACATACGGGCAAGTGGCATCTACATGGACGCCACTTTTGGGCGGGGCGGACATGCAGGGGCGATTTTGGAGAAGCTTATCGCGAATGGCCGACTGCTCTGCCTCGACCGTGACCCCGAGGCGGTTGCCGCGGCCCGAGCCCGGTTCTCGAACGATCCCCGCGTCTCGATTTTTCTCGCACGGTTCTCCGCGCTCGCCGCGTGCGCCGACGCGGTTCAACCCGGACTCAAACTCGACGGCATTCTGTTCGACCTCGGCGTCTCATCGCCGCAGATCGACGACGCGTCGCGCGGATTCAGCTTCATGCAGGACGGACCTCTCGACATGCGCATGACTGCCGGCGAAGGCGCGAGCGCCGCCGATGTGGTCAACCATGCACCGCTCGACGAACTCATCCGCATCTTCCGCGAGTTCGGCGAGGAGCGCCTGGCGCCGCGCATCGCACGCGCCATCGTCGCGGACCGCCGGACCAAGCCGTTCGAGCGCACGCTCGAGCTCGCCGAGATGATCGCGCGTGTGGCGCGCAGCAAAGAGCGGCACAAGCACCCTGCGACGCGCGTGTTTCAGGCGCTGCGCATTTACGTCAACGGCGAACTCAAGGAAATCGAAACGGCGCTCGACAGCGCCCTCGAGCGGCTGGCGCCGTCCGGCAGGCTGGCCGTGATCAGCTTCCATTCGCTCGAAGACCGGATGGTGAAGCAATTCATGCGGCGCCATTCGCTGGCCGATCCCATGTATGCCGGTTTGCCCGACATTCCGGTGCATGCACGGCCCAAGCTGCGCCTCGTCGGCAAGGCCATCGACGCCGACGACCACGAAATCTCACTGAATCCGCGATCGCGCAGTGCGCATCTGCGGGTTGCCGAACGCCTCGACACGGGAAAAGCCGCATGAAATATCGCCGTTCGCTGCTGCTGATTTTGCCGATTTTGTGGTTGGCCGTGCTGGGGTCCGCGGTGCAGGTGATTTACGAGCGCCACAAGGCGCGCGACATGTTCGTGCGCCTGGAGAAGCTCAACGCCGAACGCGATTCGCTCGAGATGGATTGGGGGCGCCTGCAACTCGAGCAGAGCTATTGGTCTTCGCACGCGTTCGTCGAGCGGGTGGCCAGCTCCAAACTGCAGATGAACCTGCCCCAGACCCGCGATGTGAGGATTGTACGGCCGTGAAATTGCGCTCCGGCGAAAACGAACGTCCCGCGAAATCCTATCGCTGGCGATCCGCGGTGATCCTGGGCCTGGTGGTGCTGGGCGCCATCGGCCTCGCGGCGCGCGCGGTCGAATTGCAGTTGGTCGATCACCTGTTTTTCGCCAAGCAGGGCGACGACCGCTCGATGCGTGTGGTGAAGATCGCCGCGCATCGCGGCGCGATCACGGACCGCAACGGCGAACCGCTGGCGATGAGTACGCCGGTGGACAGCATCTGGGTCAATCCGGGGGAACTCAACGACAACATCGATCAGTTGCCGAAGCTGGCGCGTGCCCTCAAGGAAGACCAGCAGACGCTCGCGCGGCGCATCACCAGCAATCTCGACCGCGAATTTTTGTACCTGGTGCGCCACATGCCGCCCGAGCAGGCGGCGCGCATCAAGGCGCTCGGAATCCCGGGCGTGTATCTGATGCGCGAGTACCGCCGCTACTACCCGGCCGGCGAAGTGTCGAGCCATGTGGTCGGATTCACCACCGTCGATGACAAGGGTCAGGAAGGGCTCGAACTCGGCTATGACCAATTGCTGAACGGCGAGGATGGGGCGAAGCGCGTCATCCAGGATTCGTTGGGGCGCTACGTCGAAAACGTCGAGAGCATCCGCGCGCCGCGCCCGGGACGCGATCTGGTGACCAGCATCGATCTGCGTATCCAGTACCTGGCCTACCGCGAGCTCAAAGCGGCGATGCAGGAATATCGTGCGCGCGCCGGCTCCGTCATCGTCATCGATGTCGAGACGGGCGAAGTGCTGGCGATGGTGAACCAACCCTCGTACAACCCCAATGACCGCGAGCAGCTGAAGCCGGAGTTGTATCGAAATCGGTCGGCCACGGACATCTTCGAGCCCGGCTCGAGCATCAAGCCGTTCATCATGGCCGCGGCGCTGGCCTCCGGACAGTACCGTCCCGACAGCATGATCGACACCGCGCCGGGATTTCTGAAGGTGGGCACCAAGGTGTTCGAGGATGAGCACAACCTGGGCTCGGTCGATCTGGCGACCATCCTGGCGAAGTCCAGCAATGTCGGCACGGCGAAGGTGGCGTTGTCGCTGCAGCCGGAGCAAATCTGGAGCACGCTGACCGGATTGGGTTTGGGCCAAACCACCGGCAGCAACTACCCGGGCGAGTCCGCGGGCATGCTAAGCAACTACGCGCACTGGCGCCCGATCGGGATCGCCACGCTGTCGCACGGCTATGGTCTCTCGGTCACGCCGCTGCAGTTGGCGCATGCCTACGCGACCATCGGCGCCGGCGGCATCAAGCGGCCCATTTCGTTCGAAAAGGTTTCGGGCCCTGTGCACGGCGAGCGTGTCATGGATCCGAAGGTCTCTCGCGAGCTGATTCAGCTGATGGAGCAGGTGGTGGAGAAGGGCGGTACGGCGACGCGCGCCTCGCTCATCGGCTATCAGGTATCGGGGAAGACGGGCACCGCGTTCAAATCGATCGCGGGCGGCTATTCCACCGACCGGATCATGGCTGTATTTGCCGGCTTGGTGCCGGCCTCGCATCCGAAACTCGCCACGGTGGTGGTGATCGACGAGCCAAGCCGGGATATGCACGAGGTGAGCACGCTGGCCCAGGGCGGTACGGTGGCGGCGCCGGTGTTCGCGAGCGTGATGTCGGGCGCCCTGCGGCTCATGGACATCGCACCGGATGATTTGCAGAACGTACCGGCGGCCGCGCTGGTACAGGCGAACGACAACCCATGAGCGCCGCTCTCATGTGGCTGCTCGACGGCATCGCGAAGATTCCCAATTCGGAAGCGCGCGTGTCGGACCTGACGCTCGACAGTCGGCAGGTACGCCCCGGCAGCTTGTTTTTCGCGCTGCCGGGATTGAAGGAGCACGGCCTGAAGTTCGCGGCCGATGCCGCTGCGCGCGGCGCCAGCGTGGTGCTGTGGGAGCCGGGCGCTGAGCTCAACGGCGAGAGAATTGCGCCGACGCTGCCGCCGGATGTGTTCGCAGCGGCCGTGCCGAACTTGAAGAGCCTGGTGGGGCGCATTGCGGACCGGTTCTTCAACTGGCCTTCCTCACAGCTTCGCGTCACGGGAATCACCGGCACCAACGGCAAGACCACCACCGCGTACCTGCTGGCGCAGTGTCTGGAGCGATTGGGAAATGCGGCGGCTTACATGGGCACGATCGGGTGGGGTCGGCCCGCCGCGCTCACCGAGCCGACTCACACCACGCCCGACGCGGTCACCCTGCATCGCACTCTCGCGCAACTGCGCAGTGCCGGTGTGCGCGAAGTGGCGATGGAAGTGTCCTCGCACGCCCTCGACCAAAGCCGTGTGGATGGCGTGCGTTTCCATACGGCGGCGTTCACCAATCTCACGCGCGATCACCTGGACTATCACGGCAGCATGAAGGAGTACGGCGCCGCCAAGGCCAAGCTCTTTCAGGCCTCTGATCTCAAGCACATCGTGCTCAACATCGGCGATGAGTTCGGCCGCGCGCTGGCACGCGACCATGCCGGCGGCGCGTCCGTGATCGCGGTGTGGGTGGGCGCGGGAGAATCGGCGTGGCTCGCGGATCGCGCGCTGCATGCGACGCAGGTACGCATGGAGCCGCGCGGCATCTCGATCGAAGTGGACGGCAGCTTCGGCAAGGCCGACGTGAAGACGCAGCTCATGGGCCGCTTCAACGCGGAGAACTCCTTGGTGGTCATCGGCTGCCTGCTGTCGCTCGGTGTTTCCTTGGGCAAGGCGGCCGAGGCCTTGGCCGAGTGCAAGCCGGCACCGGGCCGCATGGAGGTGGTCAGGACCGACGCGCGCAACAAGCCGACGGTGGTGGTCGACTATGCGCACACGCCCGATGCGCTGGCGAAGGCCCTGAGCGCGGCACGCGAGCATTGCGAAGGCGCATTGTGGTGCGTGTTCGGCTGCGGCGGCGATCGCGACGCCGGCAAGCGCCCCGTCATGGGGTCGATTGCCGAGAGCCTCGCCGATCAAATCATCGTCACCGATGACAATCCGCGCTCCGAAGATCCGCAGGCCATCACCCAGGACATTGTCAGGGGCATCAAATCCCGCGCGGTGCGCGTCATTCACGATCGCGGCGAAGCCATCGCCACGGCCTTGAAGGAAGCGAACGCGATCGATCTGGTGCTGATCGCGGGCAAGGGTCACGAGGACTATCAGATTTACGGCGAAACGCGGCGCTCGTTCAGCGATCGCACCGAGGCGCTGCGTTACCTGGGAGCCGCGGCATGAAGCGCACACTGCGAGATGCCGCGAGGGTTGTGGGCGGCGAACTCATCGGCGAGGACCGGCCCTTTGGCTGCGTGTCCACCGACAGCCGCACCTTGAAGCCCGGCGCCTTGTTCGTTGCGCTGCGCGGTCCCAATTTCGACGGAGCGGCATTCGTGCACTCGGCTGCCGCGCAAGGCGCCATCGGCGCCCTGGCCGAACGGGCGACGCCGGCTCCATTGCCGCAAGTGGTGGTGCCCGACGCGTTGCGCGCGCTGCAGGAGTTGGCGAGGGCCTGGCGCGCCGAATTCACCCTGCCCGTGCTCGCCGTCGCCGGCAGCAATGGCAAGACCACGGCCAAGGAAATGACTGCCGCCATCTTGTCGCGCATGGGTCTGTGCATGGCAACGCATGGCAATCTCAATAATCACATCGGCGTGCCGGTGACGCTCATGCGCCTGGAAGCCTCGCATCACAGCGCCGTGATCGAAATGGGCGCCAACGCGATTGGCGACGTGGCGGCGCTCATGAGCGTGGCGCAGCCCACCATCGGTCTGATCACCAACGCCGGCGCGGAGCATTTGGAAGGGTTCGGCAATCTGGACGGCGTTGCCAAGGGCGAGGGCGAAACGGTGTCCTGCCTGAAACCGGAAGGAACCGCCATCATCAACGCGGACGACGCCTACGCCGATTACTGGCGGGGCGTGTCCGGCGCCCGCCGCATCGTCACCTTCGGTGTGCACAGGCAGGCCGACTTCGCGGCGAAGAATGTTTTTCAAGGCATTGAGCGCGGCGAATTCGCGACCCGCTTCACCCTCGCGTGTCCCTTGGGGGAGCGTGCGGTCATGCTGAAGGCGGGCGGTGCGCACAACGTCGGCAACGCGCTCGCCGCGGCCGCGGCCGCCGCGGCCGCCGGCGCATCCCTCGAGGACATCGCGCTGGGGCTGGCGGATTTCCGCGCCGTCTCAGGCCGTCTGCAGCTCAAAGCAGGAACGCGCGGCAGCTGGATCATCGATGACTCCTATAACGCCAATCCCAGTTCGGTGCGCGCGGGCCTCGAGGTGTTGCGATCGCTCACGGGCGTCACCTGGTTGGTGCTGGGCGATATGGCCGAACTCGGCGATGTGAGCCACGACAGCCACGCGCACATCGGCTCCTATGCGCGCGAGTGCGGCGTCAAACGGCTGTTCGCCGTGGGGCCCTTGAGCTCGCGGGCCGTGGAGACGTACGGCTCCGGCGGCGAGTGGTTCGCCGACACCGATTCCCTGACGCGCCGTCTGCAGGCGGAACTGTCGTCCGGCGTGACGGTGCTGATCAAAGGTTCGCGCATCAATCGTTTGGAGCGCGTGGTGCAGGCCGTCACCGGCGGCGGCGCGGGCTCCGGCACCATGATGAGAGCGAGCTGAGCCCGTGCTGCTTTATCTCACCGAGTACCTGGCCAAGTTCTACAGCGGCTTCCACGTGTTCCAGTACCTGACGCTGCGCGGCATTCTTGCCGCCGTCACCGCGTTGCTGATGGCGCTGCTCATCGGGCCGCGCATGATTTCGCTGCTCAGCCATTATCAGATCGGCCAGGTCGTGCGCAGCGACGGACCGCAGTCTCATTTGCAAAAGCGCGGCACCCCCACCATGGGCGGCGGGTTGATCCTGGTCGCGATGGGCATCGGCACGCTGCTGTGGGCGGATCTGTCCAGCCGTTTCGTGTGGGTGCTGCTCGGCACCACGCTGGCCTTCGGCTTGATCGGCTTCTACGACGATTATCTCAAGCTGGTGGTGGGCAACTCCAAGGGCCTCGCCGCGCGCTACAAATATCTCGCGCAGTCGGTGGCGGCGCTCACCATCGCGTTGGTCCTGCACAGCATGCATCAGACCTCGGCCGAGACGTCGCTGTACGTGCCCTTCTTCAAGGCGGTGGCGCTGCCGATGTCGACGCTGGGGTTCGTGGCCTTCGCCTACTTCGTCATCGTCGGCACCAGCAACGCGGTGAATCTGACCGACGGTCTCGACGGGCTCGCCATCATGCCCGCCGTGATGGTCGCCGCGGCGCTCGGGGTTTTTGCCTATGCCACGGGCAACGTCAATTTCGCGCGCTACCTGCAGATCCCGTTCATCAACGGCGTGGGCGAGGTGCTCATTTTCAGCGCGACCCTGGTGGGCGCCGGATTGGGATTCCTGTGGTTCAACTCATATCCGGCGCAGGTTTTCATGGGCGATGTGGGCGCGCTGGCCATCGGCGCCTCGCTCGGCACCATCGCCGTCATCGTGCGCCAGGAACTCGTGCTGTTCGTAATGGGCGGCGTGTTCGTGCTCGAGACCGTTTCGGTGGTGCTGCAGGTCGCCTCGTTCAAGCTCACCGGCAAGCGGATATTTCGCATGGCCCCCATTCATCATCATTTTGAACTCAAAGGCTGGGCGGAACCCAAAGTCATCGTGCGTTTCTGGATCATCAGCTTCGTGCTGGTGTTGGCGGGCCTTGCAACCTTGAAGATCCGCTGATGCACAGCGTCGTCGTCGGCCTGGGCAAAACCGGGGCATCGTGCGTACGCTTCCTCGCCAAGCGCGGCGACCGCGTCAGCGTGACCGACACGCGCAGCGCGCCGCCCGGCCTCGCCGAGCTCGGTACGCTGGCAGCGTCGGTGGACCTGCGGCTCGGAGGATTCGACCTGTCGCTGCTCGAGGGCGCGGCGCAGGTGCTGATGTCGCCCGGCGTTTCGCTCGATGAGCCCATCGCGAAGGCCGCGCGGGCGAAGGGCATCGACGTGCTGGGCGACGTGGAGCTCTTTGCGCGCGAGGTGCGGGCCCCGGTGATCGGCATCACGGGCACCAACGGCAAGAGCACGGTGACGACGCTCGTGGCGCGCTTCGCTGCCGCAGCCGGACGGCGCGTGCTGGCCGGCGGCAATCTGGGCGAGCCCGCGCTCGATCTGCTCGAGCAACCCAAGCCGGACTTGTACGTGCTCGAGCTGTCGAGCTTTCAATTGGAGACCACGTCCTCGTTGGTGCTCTCGGCCGCGGTCGTGCTGAACGTCAGCGCCGATCACCTGGACCGCTATCCGTCAGTGGAAGCGTACGCGCGCGCCAAGGGGCGCATCTTTGCGAAGGCCTCCACGATGGTGCTGAACGCGGATGATCCCTGGGTGCTCGCGATGCGCGATCAGGCCGATCGCAGCGATTCCGCCCGCACCATCACCTTTTCCATCGAACACGCGAATGCGGATTTCTCGCTGATGCGAAGCGGCGCGCAGATTTTTCTGGCACGGCGCGGCGAGAAATTGCTGGACACCGCGCGCATGAAGATTTCCGGCTTGCACAATGCCGCCAACGCGCTCGCGGCCTTGGCCCTGGGCGAAGCCGCGGGCCTGCCGATGCCCAGCATGCTGCAGGCGCTGGAATCCTTTCCCGGCCTGTCACATCGCTCTTCATGGGTAGCGGACGTGGCCGGCGTGCGCTACATCGACGACTCCAAGGGCACCAATGTCGGGGCCACGAAGGCCGCAGTCGCCGGCATGGCGGGCCCCTTGGTGGTGATTGCGGGCGGCGAGGGCAAGGGCCAGGACTTTACGCCGCTGGCCGAGGCGTTTCGCGGCAAGGTGCGCGAGACGGTGCTGATCGGCAAGGACGCGCCCGCCATCGCGGCCGCGCTGAAGGGCGTCTGCGATATTCGGCGCGCGAATTCCATGGAGCAGGCGGTGGCCGAGGCTTCGCACGCCGCCCATCACGGCGACACGGTGCTGCTGTCGCCGGCCTGCGCGAGTTTCGACATGTTTCGCGACTACGGTCATCGCGGCGATGTGTTTGCCGCGGCGGTGATGAAGCTGAAAGGCGCGGCGCCGGCAGGCGCGACTCCGGGGGGTGGCGCGCCATGAGCACCGCCACCATGTCGTACGGCGTGCGGGCGCGCGAGCGGATGCCCTTTGCCTGGGACACGATCACCTTGGGGTTGGTGGCGGCGTTGCTGCTCGTCGGGCTGATCATGGTCACCTCGGCCTCGATGGCCATTGCCGCTCGCGACATGGCCGATCCGTTCTATTTCCTCGAGCGGCAGTTCATTTTCACCCTGGCGGGCGTGTTGTTCGCCTGGCTGGTCACCCGCATCCCCACCGAGCTTTGGGACAAGTATGGTCTGGCCCTGCTGCTCTTGGGCCTGCTGCTCCTGACTTTGGTGCTCATTCCAGGGCTCGGCGCACGGGTCAATGGCGCGCGCCGCTGGCTGCGCATCGGGGTGCTGAATTTTCAGGTGTCGGAGCTGGCCAAGGTGCTGGTGCTGACGTGGCTCTGCAGCTACTGCGTGCGCAAGCGCGCCGAGCTCGAGTCGACCTTGCCCGGCCTCATGAAGCCCTTCGGCCTGTTGTCGGTGACCGCGGTGTTGTTGCTGATCGAGCCGGACTTCGGCGCCGCCACCGTCTTGTTCGCCACCGGCTTCGCGGTGCTGTTCATCGCGGGCGCGCGGCTGCGCTACGTGGCCCTTTTGGTATCGACGGCGGTACTGGCATTCGCGCTGCTGGCGCTGACCTCGCCCTACCGCTTGAAGCGGCTGCTGATTTTTCTGCATCCCTTCGATGATCCGTTCAACGGCGGCTTTCAGCTGACGCAATCCCTGATCGCCATCGGGCGCGGCTCCTGGTTCGGCGTCGGATTGGGAAGCAGCGTGCAGAAACTGTTCTACCTGCCGGAGGCGCACACGGATTTCGTGTTCGCCGTGCTGGCCGAGGAACTCGGGCTCGTCGGCGTCATCGGCGTGATCGCCTTGTTCGTCGCGCTGGTGTGGCGCGCGTTCTACATTTCGCGCATGGCCTCCAAGGCGGGGCTGCGCTTCCAAGCCTATCTGGCGGCGGCCTACGGCATCTGGCTGGGACTCCAGGCCACCGTGAATATCGGCGTCAATATGGGGGTGTTGCCCACCAAGGGGTTGACGCTGCCGCTCCTGAGCTACGGCCGCAGCAGCCTGCTGGTGAGTCTGGCGTGGCTGGGCGTACTGCTGCGCATCTATCACGAGGTCAAGTGCAGCTCGCGCTCCGCCGTGACCCGCGTCCCCGGAGGCAACCGATGACGCGCACGGCGATGAGCAATGCGGCGGCGGGTGGTCCCGTGCTCATCATGGCCGGCGGCACCGGCGGACATGTGTTTCCGGCGCTCGCGGTGGCGAAGGTGCTGCGCTCGCGCGGCATCGCGGTGGTGTGGCTGGGCGTTCCCGGCAGCATGGAATCGCGGCTGGTGCCGGCCCAAGGATTTCCGATCGAGTGGGTGCGCGTCGCGGGTATTCGCGGCAAGGGCGTGTTGGCGTGGATGCTGGCCCCGCTGCGCATCGCCAATGCCGTCGCGCAGGCCATCGGTGTACTGCGCCGTGTCAGGCCGCGCTCCGTGCTGGGGGCGGGCGGTTATGTCAGCGGTCCCGGCGGCATTGCCGCCTGGCTCATGCGCATCCCGCTGCTCATCCATGAGCAGAATGCGATTGCCGGCATGACCAATCGCTGGCTGGCACGCGTGGCGACGCAGGTGCTCGAGGCGTTTCCCGACAGCTTTGGGCCGCGGGTGCGTGCCAGCACCATCGGCAATCCGGTGCGCGAGGACATTGCGGCGCTCGCGGCGCCTGCGCAGCGCTTCGCGGG
>DATHKV010000105.1:0-9217 GCA_035488895.1 Steroidobacteraceae bacterium | reverse complement strand
GGCATTGGGACTGGCCGCATCGAGCGAGAAGGCATGTCCGCGATTCTGCAGCGACAGTCCCCATTCCGGCACGACCACGCCGGAACCGAATCCCATGTAGTTGCTTTGAATGAAACTCACCATCATGCCGCGCTCGTCCGCTGCGGTGAGATAAATGGTGCCGCCCTTCTCCGAATGTCCCTCGCCAAAGGTTTGCGCGCGGGTGGGATCGATGAGCGCGGCGCGCTTTGCAAGATACTCAGGATCGAGCATCTCCTCGACCGAGAGGCGCATGGCGATCGGATCCGCCACGTGCGCATAGGTGTCGGCGAAGGCGAGCTTCATCGCCTCGATTTGCAGATGCTGTGCCGCCGCGCTGTCCACCGGATGGGCGGCAATATCAGCATGCCGCAGGATACCGAGCGCAATGAGCGCCGCGATGCCCTGGCCGTTCGGCGGAATCTGGTGCAGCCGATGGCCAAGAAAATCCATGCCGATGGGTTCCACCCACTCGGGCGAGTACGCTTCGAAATCCGCGACGCGCATCGAGCCGCCATGTTTTGCGGAATGCGCCGCCGCGGCGGCCGCGATTTCACCGCCGTAAAAGGCCGCGCCTTGCGTCACCGCGATTCTCGTCAGCGCACGGGCCGCACCCGGGAATGCAAAGCGCTCGCCGACCTGTGGCGCGCGGCCTTGGGCCAAGAAAACTTCCGCAAAACCGGGAAGATCTTTGAGATCTGCCGCGGCCGCCGCCCACTTCTCCTGCACCACCACCGGCACCGCATAGCCGCGTTCGGCGATCTCGATCGCGGGGGTGAGTAGATCACCGAAGCTCAGCTTGCCGAAACGACGGGAAAGCTCGACCCAGGCACCGACGGCGCCGGGCACCG
Organism: Steroidobacteraceae bacterium; assembly: GCA_035488895.1. Lineage (GTDB taxonomy): Bacteria > Pseudomonadota > Gammaproteobacteria > Steroidobacterales > Steroidobacteraceae > Bog-1198. The sequence continues at coordinate 8,348 of DATHKV010000105.1, read as the reverse complement.
TGACCGAGTCCCAGCCGCGCATCGGCGGCTGGCGTGCCTCGCCATATTTTTGACGAAAATAGTCCGGCGTCCAGGCGGCGGGTGCCGGCCCTGAGGCATTGAGGCCGTGCAGCTTCTGGCCATCCCACAAAATACAAAAGGCATCGGAGCCCAAGCCGTTGCTGCAGGGTTCCAACACAGTCATGGCGGCGGCGGCGCCGATGGCGGCGTCCACCGCATTGCCGCCCCGCCGCAGCAGCGACAGGCCGGCCTGCGCGGCCAGCGGATGGGAAGTCGAGACGACGTTGCGCGCGAACACCGGCAGCCGCAGGGAGGGATAGCCGGTGCGCCAGTCGAAATTCACAGCTCTACTCGGCGGCGACCGGCGCGCTGCCACCGGCGGCCGGACGGCGCACCAGGAAGCACAGAGGGATCATCAGGACACTGAGCCATGCCGAAGCATAGAACAGGTCCAGCGACGATAAGAGATAACTTTGGCCGATCATCGCCTGGCTCATCGCGCCCGCCGCGCCCTGATCGCTGAATCCGATGTGCTGCAGCTGCCTCAAGATCACTTGATAGGCCGGCGAGTACTGCGTCACCGCTTCGGCCAGCTGGGATTGGTGCAGGGCCTCGCGGCGGTCCCAGAAGGTCGTAATGATCGAGGTCGCGAAACCGGCGGCCGTGATGCGCAGAAAATTCGACAGGCCCGAGGCGGCCGGCACCTTGTGCGCAGGCAAGCCATCGAATGCCACGGCGAGCATGGCGACGAAGAACATACCCATCGCCAGGCCCTGTACCAGCTGCGGCGCCATGAAGACCCAGTAACTCGAGTCGGCGGTGAACTGCGCGCGCATGAAATAGGAAATCGCGAACAAGGCGAAGGAGCTCGCCGCGAGCATGCGCGGATCGTACCGGCGCATCAATTTGCCCATCAGCATGGAGGTGAGAATGGCGGTGATGCCGCTGGGGGCGGACACGAGGCCGGCCCAGGTGGCGGTGTAACCCAGATTGCTCTGCAGCCAGAGCGGCATCAGGACGATGTTGCCGAAGAACACGGCATAGCCCAAACACTGCGCGAGCGTGCCGAGCGCGAAGCTGCGTCCCTTGAACAGGCTCAAATCCACAATGGGATGCTCTTCGGTCAGTTCCCAGATCAACCAGGCCGCGAAGCCGACCACCGTCACGATGAGCAGCACCACGATCGTCGGCGAGTTGAACCAGTCCAAATCCTTGCCCTTGTCGAGCATGATCTGCAGCGCGCCCACCCAAACGAAGAGCAGCGCAAGCCCGATGCGATCGATGGGGATTTTTCGCGTCGGGGTTTCCTGCGACTTCAAATTGGTCCAGCACAGCCAGGCGCAGAACACGCCCACGGGTACATTGATGAGAAAAATCCACGGCCAGACGTAATTGTCGGAAATATAGCCCCCGAGCAAGGGACCGGCGATGGGCGCCACCAGCGTGGTGATGGACCAGATGGTGAGTGCCAAGGTGCGCTTGGCCGGACCGAACACATTGATGAGCAGGGCCTGACTGCCCGGGATCATGGGTCCGGAGACCGCGCCCTGCAGCACGCGAAACGCAATCAGCGAGGGCAGGCTCCAGGCCAGGCCGCAGAGCAGTGAGGCAATGGTGAAGAGCACGACGGAGAAGACAAAGGTGCGCACCACGCCAAAGCGCTGCATGAGCCATCCGGTCAAGGGCACCGACACACCGTTCGCCACGGCGAAGGAGGTGATCACCCAGGTGCCTTGATCGGTGCTGACACCCAAGTTGCCCGCGATGGTGGGAATGGAGACGTTCGCGATGGAGGTGTCGAGCACCTGCATGAACGTGCCCAAGGCCAGCGCCACGGCGGTGACAGCCTTGCGGCTGCCGAGCAGCGCCGGCGCGGCACCTATGCTGGCGGCACTCGCGCTCACGGCCGGGCGGCTAGCAGCTGCGCACCTTCTCCGGCACGCTTGTTGCGGGCCAATTTCGCCGGCTCATGCGCGTGCGGTCCGGCATTGTCGGCGATGATGGAGGCGATCAGCGTATCGACACCCGGATCATCGCCCGCGCTCACCTGTTTGGGCAGCGGCACATTGCGCACCGCGGTCGACATGAGCGGGCCCGAGGTATTGTGTAGATCCACGCGCACCGTGGTCGAGAGACCGATGCGCAGCGGATGGGCTTTCAGCTCCTGGGGATCCAGGAGGATGCGCACCGGCACTCGCTGCACGATCTTGATCCAGTTGCCGGAGGCATTCTGCGAGGGCAGCAGTGCAAAGGCATTGCCGCTGCCGGCGGCGATGCCGGCGAGGCGGCCGTGATACGTGACGTGACGCCCGTACAAGTCGGTGCTCACCGTGACCGGTTGACCATCGCGCATGCGCTCCAGCTGCACTTCTTTGAAGTTGGCATCCACCCAGACGTTTTCGAGCGGAATCACCGCCAGCAGCGGCGTGCCGGCAGCGACCCGCTGGCCCACCTGCACCGACCGTTTGGCGATGACGCCGCTCACGGACGAGGTGAGCTCGGTGCGATGCAACGCGAGCGCGGCATTGCGCACCGCGGCCGCCGCCGCCAGCACTTGCGGATGATTCGCGATGGTGGTGCCGTCGATCTGCGCCACGGTCTGGCTCAATTGTTCCTGCGCGGCGGCGACATTGGCGCGGGTTGTTGTTACCGCATCCCGCGCATGAGAGAGTTCCTCGGCAGAGATGGCACCGTCGGCGATCAAGGTACCGCGGCGCTGCAAATCATCATCGGCCGTGCGCGCGGCTTGTTCGCGCTGCGTGATCTGCGCGCGCAATTCCTGCCCCTGGGCGAACAGTCCGCGCACCTGGCGCACCGCGCGCGCCAGATCCGCTTCGGCGTTCGCCTCGGCGATTTTCGCGTCCGCGGGATCGAGCGTGAGCAGCGGTTGTCCGGCAGCGACGAACTGGGTGTCGTCCACGTTGAGCGACAGCACGGTGCCGGGCACTTCACTGGTCACCTGCACGACATCGCCGTTGACGTAGCCGTCGTCGGTGCTTTCGAAATACCGGGCGTCAAAGAACCAGTATCCCCCGTAGATAATGCCGCTCAACAGGACCACGGCGCCCAAGCCGAATAACCCCAGGCGCCGCGCGCGCCCGGGACTTTTCGCGGGAGCAGCCGAAGGAGCGGTGTCGTTGGAGTCTTTGCTGTTCATGGTATTACCCGTGTCAAAACTTGATCGGAATGAGGTGCGGCGCTCGCATTCATGGCGCGCGCATCGAAGCTGCCGCCGATGGCGGAGAGCAGCGTGACCCGCGCGACCGCCTGATTCGCGACGATGTCGACCATCGTTTGGCGCGCAGTGAGGACTTGAGTCTCCGCGTTGAGCACGGAGAGGTAGCTCGCGAGGCCGGCGCGATAGCGCTCCTCGGCCAGCTTGTAGGCCGCTTCGTTGGCCTGCAGGGTCTGTTGCTGCTCCACCCGCTCGCGAGCCAGGGCGTCGATGCGCGTGAGCTGATCGGCGGTCTGTTGCACGGCGCGCAGCACGGTGTCGTTGTAGCCGGCGATCGCGCCGTCCAACTGCGCCTCGCTGCTCTTATATTGTGCACGCAGGCGTCCACCGTCGAAGAGCGGCAGCGAAATCAACGGACCCGCGCCATAGCCGCGGGCGCTCCACTGCACCAGGTTGTTGAGGCCAAAGGCGCCGATGCCGGCGAGCGCCTTTAAATTGATGTCGGGATAAAACGCGGCGCGATCGGAGAGCCGCTGCGAGTCGGCGGCCTCGATGGTCAAACGGGCGGAGAGCACATCGGGGCGGCGCGCCAGCAAGTTGATGGGCAACGCCGTCGGTACAGGCAGCGCCGCATCGAGATTGAGCACCGGACGCTTGATCGAGGCGTAGGCATCGGCCCCCTGCCCCGTCAATGCGGCGAGTTCATGCACAGCCAGTTCCGCGGCGGCCTGCGCTTGATCGCGCGCCACGTGCGCTTGGGGCAGCTGGCCTTCGGCCTGCCGCAATTCGAGCTGGGTGTCGACTCCCGCGGCGACGCGGCGGCGCGTGATGGCGACGATATTTTCGCGCTGCGCGGCCGAGCGCTCCGCGATGTCCGCCAAGGCGTTTTCGCGATACAGCTCCACATAGGACTGCGCAATGGCCGTGCCCAGCAAAAGCCTGGCGTTCTCGACGTCCATTTCCGCGGAATGACTCAACGCCTGTGCGCTGTGCACCGCGTTGGCCTGCTTTCCAAAGAAATCCAGGTCCCAACTCAAACTGGCGCCCGCCTGCCCCTCCCAGAAGCTGTGTCCGGCGAGCGGCGGCGGAATGGCGAAGTTCTCGGGCGCGCGTTGATAAAAGGCGCTCGCATCCAAATTCGCCGATGGCAGCCGCTTCGATTTCGCAATTTGCGAACGCGCCAAGGCCTCCGCCACGCGTGCCTGGGCTTGGGCCAGGTTCGGACTGTCCTTGAGCCCTAGGCGAATCAAGCTGTCGAGTTGCGGATCGTCGAAGGATTTCCACCAACCGTCGGGAATGGGTTCCACCTCCGCGCCGGTCAAACCGACGCGCGTATTGTCAAGCGCTGCGGGATGCGACGATTCCTTCGGCGGCAGCACGCATCCCGCCAGCAGGATGCTTACGACAAATAATGTGTTCTTGAATGACATGAGTTTTAAGCCTCGACGGCCACCTTGCTCGGGTCGACATGCGCCTGCAGCGTGGTATTGAGCTTGAGCAACAGGCGCAGCAGTTCCTGAACCTCCTCCTTGCTGAAGTCGGTCAGGAGTTCGTTGAGCTTGGCGACGACCAAGGGAATGATCGATTCAATCGTGTCGCGGCCGGCCGGCGTCAGCTGCAATTCCACTTTGCGGCGATCGCGATCGCGGCGCACGCGCTCCAGCAAGCCGCGCTCGGCGAGCTGGTCGATGACGCGGGTGAGCGCGCCACTGTCGTGACGAAATTGCGCGCAGATCGTTTTCGGATTCACTGCGATGCCATCGCGCAAAGCCGACATCACCACGTACTGGACGAAGCTGAAGCCGCGCTGCTCTATCACCGGCTCCATGATGTCGAGCATCAGGGAATGGGCACGTTTCACCAGGTACCCGACGCTCATCTGCGCCTTGTAGGTAGCGACCTTATAATGCTGCTTGGACATTGAGTGCCTCGGCAATTACTGCTTCGGCAGCTATTATCCGCCGACAGCCGGGGATGTCAACCCGACACTATTGCCATTATAATCAAATAGTTATTAGGAGCGCGGGCCTGTACGGACTGTAGGGCTTGATACCAAAAAGACCTAAGCACATTCGCTGATCAGGCGTCAGGCGTGCGGCCTAGGGCGGCGTCTCGCTCGCCTCCGAGGCTAGCCGAAACGCCGACACCATCCGCGCGCGCACGAACTCTTCCATGCGCGCGCGGCAGTGCTGACGTACTTCCTCCGTCTGGCTGGGATCATTCGCCAACTGCATCCAGACGACGTAGTCGGGCGATTCATCCTGCTGCATGCCTTTTTAAGCCTTCAAGGTCACGATGCCGCCCATGGCCGGATCGGAGAAGCTGTCGCGACCGGTCTCGACATGACCGGCCAGGCGGTAGCTGAAGCTCGGATCCTCGATGACCGTGACCACCAAGTCGTACCAGCCGAACAGCCGCGAGCACGACCAGTCGTCCTTGAGCTCCTCATCCGGCCGGAGCAGTTCCACAACGTTTCTACCGGTGTAGGCATCGAGCACGACCACCGAGGCCTTGTGCTCTCCGAAATTCCTGATTCGCCAGGTGATCGCGCCACCGTCATCGTTCCGGTAGCTCGATTGAATGTCGAGCGCCGCCGCCTTGGGACCCACGCTGCCCTTGAAATAGCGCACGAAGCCGTTGGGCCCGTACACCGACACATCGTAGGTCGACACAATAATCCACGTGTCGTGCAGTTTCTTGTGCGGTTCAACGGTGTAGTTGCGCACCTGCGCGGCGGGATCGACCGAGCGCACCTGGAACACGACGGTGGCCTCCCCCGTATTGATGAACTCCAGGCGCAGCGTGTTGTGCACAGTATCGACGGTGCCGTGAACATTGAGTTCGTAGGGCAGCGCACGCGCCGGCCTGATGCCGTGTTCCTGTTTCGGAACTCCGATCGTCACGCCATTGATCGTGGGTACGAAGGTGGTGACATTCCCACCCGCGAGCTCGTTCTGCGGCGGCAGGAAGGCATCCGTGTCCGGCAGATGCACGCGAGCAGTGTTCGGGTTCGAGAAATTGAACATCGAGGTCAGATCGCCCACGACGGCCCTGCGCCAGGGAGAAATATTCGCCTCGTGTACTCCGAAGCGCCTCTCGAGGAAACGGATCACCGAGGTGTGATCGAACAGCTGGGAATTGACGAAGCCGCCCTTGCTCCACGGTGAGATCGCCATGAAGGGAACGCGCACGCCCAGACCGATCGGCCCGTTCGGTTGCGTGGTGGTCACCAATTCGTTCTCGATGCTGACCGTCGATGCGCCGTTCGCGCCGGTCTGCGGCGGCGTCGGCGGCACGATGTGATCGAAGGCACCGTCGTTCTCATCGTAATTGATGAGAAACACCGTCTTGCTGAACACTTCCGGATTGGAAACCAATATGTCGAAGATCTGCGAGATGTACCAGGCGCCGTAATTCGAGGGCCAATCGGGATGTTCGGTGTAGCCTGCCGGCGCCACGATCCAGGACACCTGAGGCAATTTGCCGCTGTTCACATCGCTGCGGAATTGATCGAACAGGTGCTCAGCCCATGCCTGCCAGGCCTGCTCGGGAGCGGTCGCCGCCGGCGTGATGCTGGTGATATTGGTGCCGGTGCAGGCGTTCTGGAACAGCGGCGACGTGGTCGCGGCCGTCGCATATTGATTGAAGTACAACATCGTGTTGTCGCCAAAGTTGCCGGCAAAGGCGTTGCCGGTGCCGTCGCCGACGTCCGGAAAAAAGGTCGTTCCCGCCAGATCCTGGTAAATCTTCCAGCTCACGCCCGCTGACTGCAGCACCTCCGGGAAGGTGTGAAATACGTACGCCGCATTGTTCTTGCCGAAGCCGTTGGCCGTCACCGGTCCGCTGCCCTGGCCATCGACGCCGCCGGCGCCCAGGTAATTGACGTTGCCGATGGATCCCGTCCACATGTACATGCGATTCGGATTGGTGGGACCCAGGATGGAGCAGTGATAACCGTCGCCGACGGTGAAGGCATCGGCCAAGGCGTAGTGATAGGGCACGTCATCCCGGTTCACATACCCCATGGTAATGGGGCCCTTCGAGGCCGGCCACGCATCGTAGTGTCCTTGATTCCAAGCGCCATGTTGCGAGGGCCACCCGTGATCGGTTCCCGGCAGGTAGGTCAGACCCAAGCTCTTCAGGCCCGGGCTCACCTGGGCCGGATTGATGCGGAACGGCGGCAGCACGGGGACGCCGTCCGACGGGCCGCCCAAGTTTCCGAAATCCGGCGGCACCGAATAGCCCGCCGCAATGTTCGCGGCTCCCGCCGGCTGCAGGAAGACCGGCACGGAGGTGGTGCCGCTGCCGCTCGCCATGGGCAGATTGATGTTCACCGCGCGTGGATCAGAGAAGCCCCGTACGCCGCGCATCGAGCCGAAATATTTGTCGAAGGAAATATTTTCTTGCATGAGGATCACAACATGTTCGACATCTTTAATCGTGCCGGTGCGGTGATTGGCGGGGATCCCGAGCGCCTTCGCGATGTTCGCGTCCAGCGTGGTTGCCAAGGTCGTCATCCCCATCAACTTCAAGAATTCGCGGCGATCGGTGTTTTTCACGGCAATGGTTCTCCTAAGACAGAACGCGTTCGACATTTGAAATCTTTTCAAGCCGCGCGCGACCGCGCGCAGCGGGCAAAAAGATACGCACGCTGTGCTGATGACACTGTTTCAGTTCCATGAACATTTTGTATCGCAGCGCCCACGTGCAGTCGGTGCCGCTTAGAATGTAGGACAACGATGGACGAGATGAACCGCATTCGCGAACTCACCCGGCAGCGCTGCTACGGCGAAGCGCTCGCCGCGGCGCATGCCTTGTCGGTGACGCTGCCCAAGAATCGCGACCTCTTGTATCTGCTCGCGGTCAATCAGCGCTGTCTCAACCGAATTCCCGATGCGCTCACGACCCTCGCGCAGCTGGAGCGCGAGCATCCTGACTTGAGCCGCCTCTATCAGGAGCGCGGATTTTGCTTCTTGAGCGTCAGAGACTCCGCGCGCGCCATCGCGGAGCTGCAGCAGGCCGTCAGCCGCAATCCTGCGCTGATATCGAGTTGGAGCGCGCTCGAAGTCCTGTACCGGATGACCGGAGATTCACAGAATGCCGCGGCGGCCGCCGAGCAGGTCGCCAATCTCAAACGCCTGCCCGCAGAGATCGTGCAGGCGGGCAGTCACTT
>DATHKV010000104.1:0-6361 GCA_035488895.1 Steroidobacteraceae bacterium | reverse complement strand
GCAAAGCCGCTACAGTCCGGCAAGGAGATCATAAATGTCCAACGAAAGCGCGATCCGTCGCGACGTCGGCGCCATTGCGCTGATGTTCACCGGTTTAGGTTCCATCATCGGTTCGGGTTGGCTGTTTGGCGCGTGGCGCGCTGCACAGCTCGCCGGCCCCGGCGCAATTTATGCCTGGATCATCGGTGCCGTAGTCATCCTGTTCGTCGCATTCACCTATGCCGAACTGGGTGCGATGTTCCCGGAATCCGGCGGCGCGGTTCGTTACGGGCACTATTCGCATGGCACCTTGGTGGGGTTTGTCGCGGGGTGGGCGGCGTGGATCGCCATCGTCTCGGTAATCCCGGTGGAGGCCGAGGCATCCGTGCAGTACATGAGCTCATGGCCCTGGGATTGGACCCATGCCCTGTACGTGCATGCAGCCAATGGGCAGGGAGAGTTGAGCGTCGCCGGCTTGTCGATCTCCGCCGTGCTGGTGGTGATTTATTTTCTCGTGAATTTCTGGAGCGTGAAGGTCTTCGCGGATACCAACAGCGCCATTACCTTCTTCAAGCTCATCGTGCCGGCGGCAACAGCGGTCGCCTTGATGTGCAGCGGCTTTCATCCCGAAAATTTTCACATCGGCATCCATGGCGGAGCGCATGTCGGCAATCTGGCTGCGATACTCACCGCGGTCGCGACCAGCGGCATCGTATTCAGCTACAACGGTTTCCAGAGTCCGGTGAACCTCGCCGGCGAGGCCCGTCATCCGGGACGCAGCGTACCGTTTGCAATTTTCGGCTCAATCGCGCTCAGCACGGTCGTCTACCTTCTGCTGCAGGTCGCCTTCCTGGGCTCCGTGTCGCCGGAGCACTTGGGAGAGGGCTGGGCGGCCTTGGAGTACAGCTCGCCCTTCGCACAATTGGCGCTGGCCCTCAACCTCAATTGGCTGGCCATCCTGCTTTACGCCGACGCCTTCGTCAGCCCCAGCGGCACCGGCACCACGTATACGGCCACCACCGCGCGCATGATTTACGCCATGGAGCGCAGCGGCACGGTCCCTGAAGTGTTTGGTCGCGTGCACCCGAAATACGGCATTCCGCGCCCGGCGATGTGGTTCAACCTGCTCGTGTCCTTCATCTTCCTGTTCTTCTTCCGCGGCTGGGGCAAGCTCGCGGCGGTGATTTCGGTGGCCACCATCATTACTTATCTGGTGGTACCGATCAGCGTCATTGTGCTACGGCGCACCGCACCCAATTTGCACCGACCGCTGCGAGTGCCGGGGTTGCCCGTGCTCGCACCCATGGCCTTCGTGCTTGCCACGCTGATGTTGTTCTGGGCGCGCTGGCCGCACACGGGCGAGATCATGCTGCTGCTGATTCTGCCGCTGCCCGTGTATTTGTACTATCAGGCCAAGGGCAATTGGCGCGATTTCGGGCGGCAGATGCGCGCATCGTGGTGGCTGCTCGCGTATCTCATCGCGATCACGGTTTTGTCCTGGGCGGGCAGCAAGGAATTCGAAGGTCACGGCTACATCGGCTACGGCTGGGATCAGCTGTGCGTCGCAATCACCTCGCTCGCATTCTACTTCTGGGGAGTTCGCAGCGGCTGGCGCACGCCGGCGGTGATTGCCGTCGAGCAGGATGCCGCTGAAATGGCGGCGGTGAAGTCCTAGGACAGGCTCCTAAACCTCGAGCAATTCCTTGGTTTGCGGCTGGTCTCCGCGCAAATAGATGGAGCGCTTGGGACGGGCCATCACACGCTGCACCATGGGCACGAACGCCTGCAGCGGCATCGTGTCGTAGTTCGGGTCGAAGGCATTCTGATCATGGCGTTCGCAGAACAGCGCGGTGCGTTCAAAATTGGGATGGCCGCGAAACTGCTCACGCATGTTGCGATCCAGCCCCAGGTGATGGAAAAAGTAGTACCCCTGAAAGATGCCGTGATGCTGGAGCAGCCACCAGTTCTCATCGGAGACGAAGGGCTTGAGCACGGTGGCGGCAAGCTCTGCGTGATTGGTCGAGGCGAGGATATCGCCCATGTCATGCAGCAGGGCGCAGACGACGTATTCCTCGTCCATCCGATCGCGGTACGCGAGCGTCGCGGATTGCAGCGAGTGCTCGAGGCGATCCACGGAGAACCCGCCGCAATCGCCCTTGAGCAATTGCAGGTGGGCGAGAACGCGGTTGGCCAAATCGCCGTTGAACGCATTCGCGGCCGTCGCGATTTTCTTCCAGTCGGCCTGCGTGCTATCGGTCATCGCCGTGAAGCTGGCGCGATCCATCTCATGGTCTGACATGTGTAGCTCCCGTCCGATGCCGCGTATGCATTGATTATATCAGCGCTGCCCTGCGCCGCTCGTCAGATACACCGCGAATGTACCCAGCCAGTGCCCGCCCTCATAGTGCTCACCGGTAACTGCCGGCAGCGCCGCGTCTCGATGCTGCGCGGCAATCGCGCGAAGTCCGGGAACTCTCCGGTCGCCCTTGGGCAGTCCATGGGCGATTCCCTCCAGCATCCAGCCGCGGCTTAAGTTCAATCCGTCAATGTGGGCGAGCTTGGGATCGGAGCGGTCGGTGACCACGCCGGGCTGCAGCCATCCGCTGCCGGCGCTCGCCGGAATACCCGGCAAAAAGTCCGACAGCCAGGCGGCGAAAGCCTTGGGTTCGAGCACCCGGCGCATGAAGTCCGCTTCCGCAAGGCAGGGCGACAGAAAATCCTGTCCCGAGGGCTCATAGCTCAATGGACAATTGCGATCCTTGATGTAGAACCGTTGCGCGGCATCGTTCAGCAGCGTGCGCATCTCGGTATCGCCGGCCACGCCCGACCAATCCCAAATCAACCCGAAAGAGAAGGCCGTCTGGTCGTGCTCGCCGATGCGGATCGGATAGTGCAACTTCGGCAGCCAGCTTTTGATGCGCGACGCCGCCTCGGCCTCCAAGGGTTGCAACGTGGCGGACCATTGCTTCGCTTGCGGATCGTTCCACTCGCGCAGTTCCGCACCGAGCTCGAGCAGCCATGCCAGCCCGTAGGGACGCTCGAACGAGGCGCGGCCCGGATGCTTTAGATACTGCAGTTCGCCTGCGATGTTTTGCGGGGTGAAGCTGCGCGCAAGCTCTGCTCTTGCCTGCGCGGCAAACGGCGCATTGGGCATCAGGCGCAGCAGGCGCACCAGCAACCAATGGCCATGGACATCCGAATGCCAATCGAAGCACCCGTAAAAAGCCGGCGTCAATTCGCGCGGAGGATGCGCATCGGCATCGCGGTCCATCGTCAGGCTGATGTGATTGGGATACTCATCGTGCAGGCACTTCAGCGCCAGACCCGCGAAGCGCGTGGAGGCTGCCGGATCCATCGCGACGGCGGTGGTTGCGGCAGGAGCGGCGGCGCTGAACCAGGGGCAGCTCAAAAGAGCCGCAATTAAAGCAATGGAACGCATGAGCAGATTTCCCCCGGGTTCTTTTGGCGATCTAGGGCTGGATCTTAGCGCGGCCTGGCGCGGCGTGTGGCTTGGGCGGTATGAGGATCGTCCGGCCAGTAGTGCTTCGGGTAGCGGCCTTTGAGATCCTTCTTCACCTCGTGGTAGCCGCGATTCCAAAAACTCACCAGGTCCTTGGTGATCTGTACCGGGCGGCCCGCGGGTGACAGCAACTTGAGCAGCAGCGGCAATTTGCCGCCGGCGACCGTCGGCGTTGCGCTCAATCCGAACAGCTCCTGCAGGCGAACCGACAAGCTGGGATTCTCGCCGTCCAGGTAGTCAATGGGGATGTGCGAACCGCTCGGCACCGTGAAATGGGTCGGAGCCTCCCGCTGCAAGACTGCCGCCTGCGCGTGGTTGAGAAAGGAATGCAGCGCGTTGCTTAAGTCCATACGCGAAAAGTGCTCGCGCCGCGTAAAGCCGACGATCCACGGCGCCGCCCATTCCTCGAGCGTGCGGTCCAGCGCCTCGTCGCTCAAGTCCGGCCACGGCGCGGGGCTCGGCACCGAGTATTGCCGCATCAACATCACCCGCGCACGCCATTGGCGCAGTTCCTTGGTCCAAGGAAGCCCGGCAACCGCCGCCTGTTTAAGTCCCGTGAGCACAGCCTGTTGCATTGCGTCCGGATCTGGATCTTGCATGTCGGCCGACGCGAGCAGCAGTGCGCCGAGGCGCAATTCCTGTTTGGCGCTGAGCGCCCCGGCGCGCTCGTCCCAGCGCACTTCGGCTGTTTCCTTCGTCAGAGCGCGAAAATGTTGGGTCAGATCATCGAGGCTGATCGGCGCGGCAAGAAAAATTCGTGCCTCGCGCTCTGCGCCGTCGAGTTCCGCCGCCACAATGTATTCGGATTTTGCGAGCGACTGCGCTTCGGCGAAACGGGCGCCGCGGCCGTTCGCGAGCAAGTACCGCCCGCCCTCGCCACGCGCCTGCGCAATGCGATCCGGGTAGGCCCAAGCCAGGAGGATTCCGCTGGTCGCGTGCGGATCCGCTGTGTCGCGCGCACTGCGCAAGTCGCGCTGCCAGAGCGCCGAACTGCGCTGCGCTTGGGACTTGGCGCGCGAATCCACCGTGGCGCCGCTCGGCACATCGCGCTCATCGCCCCGCAGCACCGCGATCCGCAGGCGCAGATCCGCATCGCGCGAGCCCACCCCCGCGCGCAAGATATCGCGCTCGCTCAAAATGGCCGCGAGATCGCAGGCCAGCCGCTCCGCACCGAGATCGCGCGCCTTGACGAGCATGTGCGCGAGACGCGGGTGCATGCCAAGCTTCTCCAGCACGCGCCCATGGCCGGTAACGCGCGTAGCCGCATCGATTGCTTCCAGCTGCTGCAACAGTTCGCGCGCCTGAGCCAGCGGCGCCGGCGGCGGCGGGTCGAGCCAGGCGAGATTATTTGCGTCGGCCGCGCCCCAACAAGAGAGTTCCAATGCCAGCGGCGCGAGGTCGGCGTGCAGGATTTCCGGCGGAGTCTGCGGACTCAATGACGCATGCGTGCCCTCCGACCAAAGGCGATAGCAAATGCCTTCGCTCAAGCGGCCGGCGCGTCCGCGCCGTTGATCCGCCGCGGCTTGCGACACTTTTCCGGTCACCAGACGGCTCATTCCGGTCTCGGGGTCGAATTCCGAGTAGCGCCGCATTCCCGAATCAACGACGATGCGGACGCCCTCGATGGTCAGACTGGTTTCGGCAATGCTGGTGGCCAGCACCACTTTGCGCAGTCCGGGCGCTGCCGGTGCAAGGGCCGCATCCTGCGCCGCGCCCTCGAGTTCGCCGTACAGAGGCAGCAGCAAAATGCCGCGGCCGAGATCAGACTCCTCGAGGGTGCGCTGCACCCGGCGGATTTCCGCGGCGCCCGGCAGAAAGCACAAGACATCCCCGGCATGCTCGCGCACTGCGGCTCGCACCAGTTGCGAGACTTGCAGCTCCAAATGCAGATCGTTGCGCCGCGGAACGAAATGCGTCGTGACTTCGAAACTACGGCCCTGTGCGGACACAATTGGCGCGTTTCGGAGCAGCCGCGCAAGCGGAGCCAGATCGAGTGTGGCTGACATCACCAGGATGCGTAGATCCTCCCGCAGGTTTTGCTGGCTCTCGATGCACAGCGCGAGGCCCAGATCGGCATTCAAACTGCGCTCGTGGAACTCATCGAAGATGACGCAGCCGATGCCTGCGAGTGCGGAGTCTCCTTGCAGCATGCGGGTGAGAATGCCTTCCGTGACCACCTCGACGCGTGTGTCGCGGCTGACGCGCGTTTCCATGCGTGTACGAAATCCCACGGTGCGGCCGACGGTCTCTCCCAGCAGCATCGCCATTCGGTTCGCCACCGCGCGGGCCGCGATGCGGCGCGGCTCCAGCATCAAGATCTTTTGATCCTTGAGCCAAGGTGCGGACAGCAGCGCAAGCGGAACGATCGTGCTTTTGCCGGCGCCTGGCGGAGCCTCGAGCAGCACCTCGGTGCGCGCAATCAGCGCCGCCTTAAGCGCCGGCAGGGCCTCATTGATGGGTAATTCGGGTAGCGACGGTGTTTTCACTGGCGCCGTACGATAACCCAAGGACCTACAGGACCGGGATGAGCGCGTGCTAAAATGCGCGTCGTCGGGCCTGTAGCTCAGTTGGTTAGAGCAGGGGACTCATCAATAATGGTGCCTTCGCATCGCAAGGTGCGAAGTGGACGGGATGAATTCAGGGGAACCTGACCAGCTTTTTGAGCTGATGGCAACCCTGAGCCAAGCCGGCGGTGCACCGCCGGAAGGTGCAGAGACTACCTGAGCGCGTTCAAGCCGCGCTTAATGACAGGCTAGAGCGTCCCGCACCCCACGTGGGTGAAGAGATAGTCCACTCCCTCCGGAAACGGCGGGGCTTAAGTGAATCCCTTGGTCCTCGGTTCGAGTCCGAGCGGGCCCACCA
>DATHKV010000103.1:0-8830 GCA_035488895.1 Steroidobacteraceae bacterium | reverse complement strand
AGCTGCGTCTCGGCAGCGGCCGCGGCGCTGGAAAACCCTTCGAGATCGTTGGCGCCGGGGGCATCCGCGGCGACCATGCCGGCCAAGCCGAGTCCGGCGGCCGCGGCGATCAAGGCGCTTGAAATGCGCGGAATCGTTAACTGCACTGACTTCTCCTCTATTCGCGGATACCGGTGCCGCGGTTCAACAGGGCCACCGCCAGGATAAACATCACGGCGGCGGCGGAAATCATGATGGCATAAGCCAGGCGCAGGTCGACATCCGACGTGCCGAGAAAGCCGAAGCGAAATGCGCTCACCATGTACAGGATGGGATTGGCGTGCGAGGCCATGTGCGCCCAGCCCGGCAGCATGGTGACGGAATAAAACACGCCCCCCAGATAGGTCAGCGGCGTCAGCACGAAAGTCGGGAACCAGGAGATCTGGTCGAAATTCTTCGCGAACAGCGCGTTGATGAATCCGCCCAGCGCGAAAATGAAACTCGTCAAGAACGCCGCGCTGATGATCGCCGGCACATGCGTGATCGACAGATGCGTGAAAAACAGCGAGATGATGGTGACCACGGCGCCCACCAGCACGCCGCGCAGCACGCCGCCCATGACATAGCCGGCCACGATCAGCCAATTTGGCAGCGGCGACACCAGCAGCTCCTCGATGTGCTTGCCGAATTTCGCGCCGAAGAACGATGACACCACGTTGCCGTAAGAGGTCTGGATCACGTTCATCATGATGATGCCGGGCGCCATGAATTGCATGTAGTCGTAGCCGCCGACCTGGCCGACGCGCCGCCCGATCAGGCTGCCGAAAATCACGAAGTACAGCGTGGCGGTGACGGCGGGCGGTACGATGGTCTGGCCCCAGATCCGCACGATGCGGCTGAACTCGCGGATGATAATGGTCTTGAAGCCGATCCAGTCGGTGAGCGCGCGCGATTCGGACATCACGAGGCCTTGGCCGCGGCGGTCTTGACGCTGCCGTCGACCAGGCGAATGAACAGCTCCTCGAGCCGGTTGACCTTGTTGCGCATGCTGTTCACGGCGATTCCCTGCGCCGACAGCTGCGCAAAGATGTCGTTCAGGCTCTGCGACTTCGACATTTCGATTTCCAGGGTGTGATCGTCGGAGAGCATGGCCGTGAAGCCCGAGAGCTGCGGCGGCGCGCTGCGCGCTTCGCGCAGATTGAACACGAATACTTCGGTCTGCAGCTTGCGCAGTACATTCGCCATGCTGTCGCGCTCGATGATGTTGCCGCCCTCGATGATGGCGATGTTGCGGCAGAGATTCTCGGCCTCTTCGAGATAATGCGTTGTCAGAATGATGGTGGTTCCCCGTGCGTTGATGTCGCGCAGGAACTCCCACATCGAGCGGCGGATCTCGATATCGACTCCCGCGGTCGGCTCGTCCAGGATCAGCAGGCGCGGTTCGTGCATGAGCGCTCGGGCAATCATCAGCCGCCGCTTCATGCCTCCCGACAGCGCGCGCGCAATCGAATTGCGCCGGTCCCACAGCTGCAGCTGCTTGAGATATTTTTCCGCACGCTGCTTGGCGAGCGGCCGCGGTATGCCGTAAAACCCCGCTTGATTCACCACGATGGTGAACGGGGTTTCGAACATGTTGAAGTTGATTTCCTGCGGCACGAGGCCAATGCAGGACTTCGCCGCTTCCAGCTCCCTGTCGATGTCATGGCCGAACACTTCGACCACGCCGCTGGTTTTGTTGACCAGCGAGGTGGTAATGCCGATCGCCGTGGTCTTGCCGGCGCCGTTCGGTCCGAGCAGCGCAAAAAAATCACCCTCGTCGACCTCGAGGTCGATGGCCTTGAGCGCTTTGATGCCGTTTTTGTAGACTTTGGTGAGCTGTCGGAGGACTAAGGCATGCATAGGAGCCGCGTAGACTAAACCTCGCGAGGCTCGCTTGGCAATTGAGTCGCGGCGGCAAGCTGCAGTCCGGAGAGCTGGACGCGGCGCAATGCGGCAGGATCAGGCCGCGCCGCGGCGCTGGTCAGGGCCGTCCAGTAGGCGCTGCAGCCGCTCCATCGGGGGGTGAGATTTGCCGCCTCCGCGAGCGCCAGGTCGGACAGCGCGTCGACGGCAACGCCGCGAAACGCCTCGGCGGTCTGGCCGTGCATGCCGAGCAGCAGGTGGGCCGTCAAACCGGCGCTCGACGCCACATGCCAGGTATAAAAGAGCGCAAGTCTCACGAAATCAACGGTGTCCGGGCCGGCCCTGGGCTCATCGGCGATCCGCCAGGCGCCGATCCTCTGCAGGCGGGCTCGCCAGTAGGCATCGTCCGCGAAGCGCAGATCGAACAGAGCGTAGGGACAATTTGCCGCGGCGGCGCGCTGCGCGGCCGACAAGGAGGCAAGTTGAACTTTAAGCCCCGGCATTGACAGCCCGGTGCCGGCCAGATCCAGGAAGCGGCGGTTCAAACCGCGCACCGAGTTCAGATGTTCGGCGGACACGTGCGACTGCCGGGTCCAGTTGCCTGCGAATGTCTCGTGCACAAATCGCCTCCTTTAGCTCGAAAATCCTCTTGGCAAGCACGCTAACTTTGTGACAAATTTCTGTCAAATTCTTTTTGACCCGAAAACGCCTGAATTGCAAGAGGGGTGATCGCCATGAGGGTGTCCGACGATCGATACACGAGAGACCGGCAGAAATTCGATCTTGCGCTGCGGTTGATCCGCCATGAAGCCCGCACGTACACGATCCGCCAATGGACGGGCCTGAGCGACGATCGCATCCGCAAGCTGTATCGAAGCTATGTCTTGAACAGCGATGTGTGCGATGTCACGCGCCACCGCGGCAAGTCGCCGCGGCAGGCGGCGTTTTTCTTCCGCAATCCGGAATTGAATTTCCACGCGGCACAACTCGCGAGCCTGTTCTTGATGTACGGCCTGATGGGCGCCGGCGCGCGCGGCGTCGAACCGCGCTATCACGTGGGCTCGCTGGAATCCGGCGCGCTGCTGTGCCGCGCCTACGAGGCATATGAGGAAATGCATACGCCGGTGAGCATCTCGTTCGAGCACGCATGGTTTCTGCTGCTCGCGCTGGCGCGGCGCGACGAAGTGGGCATTGCACGCTGCGCGATTTGCGGCGGCGTGCGCGTGCGCGATCTGCTGGCGAGGCGCAGGCTGACGTGCGGAAACTGCGACGGCGCCCTGGACAGCGCCGCACCCACCTCGCCCTGCTAGAATCCCGTGGATGCAGCAACGGAATATCTTGGCCGGTCCCTATTTGGACCGCACCGCGCATTTGCGCCAGGATCCTGAATGGTTTGCAAACGCCCTGGCTGACGAACGCAGCCGCTACGTTCCCATTTGGAATTCCCGCAACCTCATCTCGGTGGACGAGCCGCCGCGCGCCGCGCTGCTCGATCTGTCCGCGGTGCCGGCAGCACGGCGCAACGCCGATGAGCTGATCCTGCTGGGACGATTCGGCGACGTCCATGTCTTTGCCTTCGAAATCGCAGCGAGCGAGCCGCCGCCGCTTCAGGCGAATACCCGCTTCGAGGATTTGCGCATGGTGGCCTCGCTGCTCGCCGCCGAGGATGCCGGCCTGCTAGGCTATGCGCGCGGCATGATTTCCTGGCGGGCGCGGCACCGCTTCTGCGGCACGTGCGGCGCGCCGACGCTGGCCGCCAAGGGCGGGCATGTGTTGGTGTGCACGAATCCAACCTGCCGGCACGAACAGTTTCCGCGCACCGATCCGGCGATTATCGTTTTGGTGAGCGACGGCGAGCGCGCACTGTTGGGACGCCAGGCATCGTGGCCGGCCGGGCGCTACTCCACGATTGCCGGCTTTGTCGAACCGGGCGAGTCGCTCGAAGATGCGGTGGCGCGCGAAGTATTCGAGGAAACGGGCATCGAAGTGGATCAGATCGAGTACCACTCATCGCAGCCCTGGCCGTTTCCCGCATCGCTGATGCTGGGGTTCACGGCGCACGCGCGCACGACGGAGATACAGCGGCGCGATGATGAATTGGAAGATGCGCAGTGGTTTACGCGCGCGGACTTGGCGTCAGGATGGCCCTTGGTGCCGCCGGGCGTATCGATTTCCTTTCGACTGATCGAACACTGGTTCAATGCCGGCGACGGACCGAAACTGCGGGAGATCCACAAAGTCGCCCCCTGGCCCGCCGCAGGACGTTAGAGGCCGCTAGCCGCGCTCCCAATGGCCGGGTCGCATGCGCCAACCGTCGCCGGCCCGCACCCAGGAATGATCAATCCAGTGATAACCACGTCTGGGGGCGACGTAATGGCCCGAAACCCATACATGGCGGCCGCCGACCCAGTTCCAGTATCCGCCGACCCAGACGTATCCTGAATACGGCGCGGTGCCGATGACTTCGACGCGCGGTGCCGGCGGCGCGACCATCACAACGCCCCCGGCATAGTGCCCTTGATCCGGGACGACCACGCATCCGGGCAGCGCCATGCTGAGCATGAGCCCGAAAATGTAAGCTGCGATTACCGATTTGCGCTGATTCATGATCTCTTCCGTTTTTAGAAGGAACGTAAAGACCCTAACGTCTTTCGCCCCCCGTCGTTGACGAGATTCTGAATCAAGCATACCGCCGCCGGTTACGGAGTACCACCTGAGCGCGGTTTGGATTTGTCGTTGCGGCGGCGGGTGAGCCGCTGCTCCGGCGCAGATGGGGCCGCGTTGGGCGGCGGACGCACAATCCGCGACTTGAGTCGATACATGGCTTCATCGGCCCGGTGCACCAGCAGCGCGGCATTCTCGCCGTGATAAGGATACATGGACTCGCCGATCGACGCGGTCAACTGCTGCTGGTCGTTGCCGATCCAATAGGGAAGCGACACGCGCTCGCGAATGGCGTCGGCCACGCGGCTCACTGGAAAGGGATCGGGCACACCGGGCAGCACCACGACGAATTCATCGCCGCCGTAACGGCAGCAGATGTCGCCGGTGCGCACGCGCGCGGCAATTCGCGTCGCGACTGTGGTAAGAATTTTGTCGCCGGCAGCGTGGCCGTACTTGTCGTTGATCGCCTTGAAGCCGTTCAAGTCGATGAACAGCAATCCGACGTGCAGGTCCTGCAGCACGGCGTCGCTGATGGCGGCTTCGAGCAGCTCCAGCATGCGGCGGCGGTTGTACAGGCCGGTGAGCCCGTCCCGTTCCGCCAGCTTCTGCGCTTCAGCCTCGCGTGCTTTCATCGCCGCCAACTCGCGCAGCAAGTGGGCATTGACGGCGCGCAGGGTATCGAGCTCGCGCAGCTCCGCAGAACTCATGCGCCGCGCGCGCGCGTTCACATCGCGCAACGGCTCGTGCGAAGTCTCAGGAGCCGCGTCTTCTTCTGAAGCCACTTCGGAGCGCGCATATGCCATAGTTACTTTCCCGGATACTCGAATACAGCATGGGCATTCTCCCGGGCTTTGTTGCCTTCAGGGATCGGGTGCGACCTGATGCATATGTAAGATTTCGCTGACCGAAAAGTTCACAGTTCGGACGAGGAGCCCTTAATGTCCTACACGGCAGATCCCCGAGTGCTGTTCGCCGCCGAGCGCACCCTGCTCGCTTGGCAGCGCAGCGCCATTGCGTTGATGGGGTTTGGTTTCGTCGTCGAACGCTTCGGGTTATTCCTGCAAATGGCCGCGCATCAACCGGAATCCGCCGCCCAGCGCAGCTTCTCGCTGGGCGCCGGCGTGCTGCTTTTGGTGCTGGGCGCCGCCGTTGCCCTCATCTCGGCGCGTCAGTTTCGACAGGTCGCGAAAAACCTGGATCCGGCGGTCGTGCCGCCGGGATATTGGACGCGAATCGGCGTTTGGCTCAATGTCATCATTGCGGCGATTGCACTGATCCTGGCCCTGCACTTTATCTTTGCAGCGCAGAGCGGCGGCCAATGAAATAGTGTTGCGCTGCAACGGCCGACCAGGCGCTCCAAAGCCGATTCAGGCTTTGCCCAGGTCAACGCCCCGCAAGCTATGCCGTTAAGGGGACATGCAAGCTGAAATCGCCGTTCTGCGCTTCGGATTGGGCGCCAAACCCGGGGATTTGGCAGCCGCCGGCGCAGAGCCGCGCGCATGGCTGATGTCGCAAATTCGCGGACCCGCCCCGTTGGCCGTCAATACGCCGTTGGCGCCTTCCGATCAGATCTTCGCGGGCCTGCTGGCGGCGCGCGACGAGCGCCGGACGATGAGACAGGAGTCCGCGGCGCAAGGCGCAGAGGCGAAAGTGGCGTTCAATGCCGTGCGCGAAGCCTACCAACCTCATTACCGCGCGCAGGTACTGGCTCGTGCGCAAAGCGCCGTGCTCACGCCGCGTCCCTTCGCCGAGCGGCTGGTGCATTTTTGGTCGAATCATTTCGCGGTCTCCGCCGACAAGGGCGTGGTATTTGGGCTCGCGGGAACGCTGGAGAACGAGGCCATCCGCCCGCATGTCGCGGGCCGATTCGTCGATCTGCTGACGGCAGTGGAACAGCATCCGGCCATGATCGCGTTTCTCGACAATCAATATTCGGTCGGCAAGGACTCGAGCGCCGCGCGCCTGGCCGCGAATTTTCGCCGACCTGACCTTACGCCCAAGCGGCAATTCGGCATCAACGAGAATCTCGCCCGCGAGATACTCGAACTGCACACATTGGGAGTGAATGGCGGCTACACCCAAACGGACGTCACTAGCTTCGCGCAGATCATCACCGGCTGGTCCATCGGCGGGGGCAAGGGCCGGCTCGCGGGCGGCACGCCGGGGCGCTTTTATTTCAGCGACGCCCTGCACGAACCCGGCCCGAAGGTTTTCCTCGGTAAAACCTACGCAGAGCAGGGGCAGCGTCAGGGCGAGGCGGTGCTGGCCGACTTGGCGCGCCGGCCTGAAACGGCGCGGTTCATCGCCGCCAAGCTGGTGCGGCATTTCATCGCGGACGATCCGCCGCGGGGCGCCGTGGAGCGCGTCGCGCATGCCTTCTCGAAAAGCGGCGGAGACTTGCCCGAGGTGTACGCGGCATTGATCGGGTCTCCCGAGGCCTGGGAACCTCAGGCACGCAAGTTCAAGACGCCGCAGGATTTCGTTTTTTCGACGCTTCGAGCGCTGAATGTTTCCCCTGCCCAACCCGAAGAGGTCATTCGAACCTTTGACCTGCTGGGACAACGCCAGTACACGCCGGGGTCTCCCGCGGGCTGGCCGGACACCTCGAAAAGTTGGGACGGATCCGATGCGCTGATGCACCGTGTGCTGTGGGCATCCCGGGTGGGCGCCAAGTATGAAAGCGGCATTGAACCAGCGGATCTGGCCGCCGCCAGCTTAGGGAACTACGCGCGGCCCGAGACTTTGACGGCCCTGCGGCGGGCCACCTCTTCCAGTCAGGCAGTGGCGCTGTTGTTGATGAGCCCCGAGTTTCAACGGAGATAGGCATGCGACGCCCGCTACCGAGGAACACCAGCCGGCGCCGTTTTCTTCTGGGGGCGGGAGCGTTGGCGGCGAGTGCCGCGATCCCGGAGGCCCTGTTTGCCCACACCGGAGGCTCATCGCGTTTGGTGGTCGTGATCTTGCGGGGCGCGCTTGACGGACTGGCCGCCGTGCCGCCGTATGGCGATCCTGCGTACGCGGGACTGCACCGCGAATTGGCTATTGCGGCACCGGGCGGTCCTGATGGCGCACTGGCACTGAACAGCCTCTTCGGCCTGCATCCCTCGCTCGCTTTTCTGCATGAACGCTTTGCTGCCGGCGAATTGATCGTCTTCAATGCGGTTTGTTCACCCTACCGCGACCGCTCGCATTTCGACGGCCAAAACGTGCTCGAGAACGGGTTGACCAAACCCATCGGCACCGCCGACGGCTGGCTCAATCGAGCGCTTGCGGGGCTACCGCGCGGCACGGGCCGAGCGCCGGATCGCGCGGTTGCCATCAGCCAGAATGTGCCGTTGATTTTGCGCGGCGAAGCCGCGGTAATTTCCAAGTCGCCGCAAATGACCCCGGACGTCGATGAGGATTTGCTGGCGCGGCTGGCGGACCTGTATTCCAAGGACGATTGGTTCTCGGCGCGATTGAGCGAAGCGGTGCTCACGGAGCAAATGGTGGACGGTGCCGCGGACGGCGCCATGGAGAAGACGTCGGCACGCGCGGGCTATCCGGATCGAGCCGGCGCCGTGGCACGCATGGCGGCCGACCTGATGCGCAGCGGCGGCGGTCCCGAGATCGCCGTCATCGAGGCCAGTGGTTGGGACACGCATGCCAATCAGGGTGGTGCGAAGGGCGCCCTCGCCACGCGGCTCGCGGGGCTCGACAACGCACTAAAATCGCTGGCCGATGGACTCGGGCCCCTGTGGCCGCAAACCGCGGTCCTCGTGGTCACCGAATTTGGCCGCACCGCCGCGGTCAACGGCACCCGCGGTACCGATCATGGAACGGGAGGGTGTGCTTTTCTGGTCGGCGGCGCGGTTCGCGGGGGACAGGTGATCGCGGACTGGCCGGGCTTGAGTCCCCGGTCACTTTTGGACAACCGCGACCTTTTACCCACGCTGGATTTACGCAGCGTGTTCAAGGGCGTACTCGACGAGCACATGCACGTCGATGCGAAAACTCTGGCCAAACGAGTATTCCCCGACAGCAGCGGCGCGCGCCCTCTTCAAGGGCTGATCCGCGCCTAGGAGCCTGTCTGAGTATTCCGCGTGAGCCGCGTTGGCTCTGCAAGGGAGCGGATGCCAGGCGCGCGGCGCAGCCCGTGGTGGGATCCACGGGCAAGCCGCGCAACACCGCAGACGCCCCTTCCAGAGCCAACCCTTCGGGAGCGGACGGATTTGCCTTCATTCGTCGTTGTCGCCTCCTCATTGGGATCAAACCCAACTTCGTCGGCTCCGCCTCGACTGAAGGC